>NZ_JBVJCD010000001.1:286271-298012 GCF_055588985.1 Streptomyces sp. NPDC041970 | reverse complement strand
CCCCCCCCCCCCCCCCCCCCCCCCCCCCCCCCCCCCCCCCCCCCCCCCCCCCCCCCCCCCCCCCCCCCCCCCCCCCCCCCCCCCCCCCCGCCCCGGACGGGACCGCGGGGCTCGCCCTGCCGACCGGAGGCGGAGGGGGTCGGGCGGCGGCCTCGTCCGGGGCGGTGGATGCCCTGCGGGAATGAGTGACGCGACAGACGGCCTGGCCGCGACACCCCTCCCGGAGGTGCGCCGCCGCGCGGCCGTCATGGACGAGCTCACCGGGATCGAACCGATGGCGGTGACCGGGGTGCGCGCCGTCCGGCGTGGAACCCGGACCGCCGACTTGGCGGTGGCGCCCGCCGGCTCGTGGCCGCGGCCGAGGCAGCGCCGCCGCCGACACGTCGCCCCCCGGCCTGGCCGTCCGCGGAGCCGTGTCCCGCGGACGGCCGCGGCCGGGCGTCCGGCGGTCGTGCCGGTCGAACGCGGGCCGGTCCTCGCCGTCGTTCGGCCGTCCGCCATCATGAGGGCGTCATGATCCAGGAGTACGAGGGGGGCCGCTGTGGCCGACTGGGAGACGTTCGCCGAAAAGCTCGCCACGGAGCTGACCTACATGCCCGATGGGACGGTGGTGGTCCTCAGCGAGGCCCTCCCGCCGGGCCGTCGCCGGTTCGCGCAGTTCGTCAAGGACGACGAGGCCGTGTCGGCCGAGCTGGTCGGTGACCGGTACCTCGAACCCGAGCGGCGCGCGAGCGAGGCGGGCCGCCGGTCGATCGCCGAGGCGGGTTGGCATCAGCCGGACACCGACCACGCGGACAACTGGTGGACGGAGTTGAGCTGGGCGGCGGTGTCCGCGGACTACGGGCGACTGGCGTCGATGGTGGTGACCGGCCTGCGCGACGGCTTCTGCGTCCCCGGCCCGTCGGCACTGGTCTACCAGGTGTGGAACGAGAAGCCGGGCGTGGGCGCTCTGGACCTGTACTCCCTGGGACTGGAGCGGGTGGAGGACTGACGCCGGGGGACGCTCCCCCCGGAAGCCGCCCGGCGCGCGGTGCCGGTGTGTCGTCGCGGGGGGCGTGGGGCCGAGCGAGTGGCCGAAAGCCGTTGCCGTCTGTTGCCGCGATCGGGGCGGGCGAGGGCGCGCGCCGGGCGTCGCCGCGACCGCCCCCGCGGGATCGGACGTGCTGCTGGGCGGCGCCGCTCGGAGCCCGAACGTCCGCGTGGGGCGGAGCGATCCGAGGGACAGCGGTGGTGGGGGCGAGGTGAACGGTGTTCGATTCCAGTCGTTTCGCGGATCGAGCTGCCGACGGGGCGCGGAGGTCGGAGAATCGGGCTGCGGCACGGGTCCTCCGCCGGCCTGGAGCAGGCGGAACGCCCATGCGTCCGCACGCCATGTCCTCGTCGAGAGCTGGAGTGTCCCGGTGGCCCGTTCGCGCATACCCCGACCCGTGCCCATGGCAGCAGGGGCGGCAACCGCTCTGCTCCTCCTCGGTGCGACGCCCGCGGCGGTGGCCGCGCCCGCCGAGCGGCTGCCGGCCTCCCGGTTGCTCCCGATCCCGCCGGGAGGGCTCCACAGCTTCGTCAAGGACCTGAACAGCGGCGGCACGGTCATCGGCGAGTACTACGCGGAGGGCTCCGACGGGCCGCTCGCGATCCGGTGGAACGCCGCCCGCCCCGGCTACACCCCTCTGGCGCCGCTGCCCGGTGAGAAGTTCAGCCGCACGGCCGCACTCAGCGACGCCGGATGGGCGGTCGGCCTGTCCTACGACAGCTTGCCCGACGCCCATCCCGTTCGCTGGACACCGGGCGGCGCCCCGACGCGCCTGGCGCTTCCCGCCGGGTCGCGCGGTGGGAGCGCGGCGGCCGTCAACGACGCCGGGGTCGTAGTCGGTGACGCGCGGGAGGAGAACTCCCGCTCCCACCCCCTGCGCTGGCGGCTCGACGGCAGCAGGACCGACCTGCCCGTGCTGCCCGGCGACGACAGCGGCACCGCGACCTCGATCAACAACAGGGGTACGGCGGTCGGATGGACCGAGCAGCGCGACGTCACCGGCGGCCCCGCGCACCCCGTGCGCTGGAACGCGGCGGGCGTCGTGAGCGCGCTGCCCCTGCCCGTGGGGTTCGCCGGGGCCCGGACGAGCCGGATCACCGACAACGGGGTGGTCTTCGGGCACGGGCGACGGGCCGGGAGCACGGAGTACGACCGGGTCCTGGTGTGGGCGGCCGACGGCACCGTCCGCGACGCCGGGCGCGGGCGGGGATACGACGTCAACCGGTCCGGCACCGCCGTCGGGTCGTCGTTGGAGGACTCCCCCGACGGCTCCCCGGCCCGCTGGAACGCGGACGGCACGCGGACGCTGCTCGCCAATCCGGCGGAAGCGGCCGGGGAGGTGCTGTCGATCAACAACCGGGGGACGGCTGTCGGGTACGCGTGGCCGCCGGCCGGCAACCCCGCGCTGGACAAGGCCCTGTTGTGGAAGCCCGACGGCACGGTCGTCCCGCTGCCGCCGACCGCGCTCGGTCCCCACGCCGCGGCGTTCGCCGTCAACGACGCCGGAGTGATCGCCGGATTCGCCGTCGGTACCGACGGCGCGGGCAACGCGACGACCTGGCGTGCGACCGTCTGGAAGCGCTGACGTCCGCCCCGGCGCATCGTTCGCGAGGCGCCGGGGCCCCCGAGCTGAACCCGCCGCCCTCCGCGGTCGGGACGGGCCGGCGTGCGACCGCCTCTTCGACAGGACAGGTCGCCTGCCTCACCGGAGCGCGCGGTGGACTCCGGCGGGGCATCGGGCGGATCAGTGCCCGAAGAGCGCCGGCGGACCCACGCCGGGACGGGGGTTCGGCGCGGTGGTACGGGAGCCGGCGGCCGCGGGGCTCGGGTCGGCGGCGCAGGTGACGTCCCCGGCGGGCAGCCTGCCGGTGGTCAGGTACTTCGTGGCGGCGGCGTCGGCGCAGGCGCTGATGCCGAGCGCGTAGACGCCGTGGCCCTCCCCCTCGTCCACGGTGACGAGCCGGGAGCCCTTCAACGCCCGCCTCAGGCCAAGCGCCGTGGCCAGGGGCGTCTGCGGGTCCCACTCGTTCTGGACGATGAGCGCGGGGACCTTGTTGTCGACCTCGGTGGTCGCTTCGGCCGGCCGGTCCCAGAACGCGCACGGGAAGATGTTGGAGACGGAGTCCCCGTACAGGGGATAGCGGACGCTGTCACGCCTGGCATCGGCCCGGTAGACGGCCGGGTCGGCGGGCCAGCGCACGTCACCGCACATGATCGCCATGAAGCTCGCCAACTCGTTGTCGCTCGGCGTGAAGACCGGGAACGTCGGGACGGGCCTGCCCGCCGCGGCGTCCCTCAGCAACCCCAGAGTCCGGGCCGCGCGCGACGGATGGGGTATCTCCCAGCGTATGTACTCGCGCACGTCGGCGCCGTCGAAGACGGTCCCTCCCAGATCGAGCGGTTCCCGGTCGGCGCGCGCCACGATGTCCCAGAACAGCTTCTCGACCTCGGCGGGCGTGCCGCCGAGCCCGTACCGCGCCGCGTGGCGGGCGGTCCACTCCGTCCACCGGTCGAACGCGGCCTCGGCCTGCACCGCCCATGACCGCGCCATGCTCCGCCACACCCGCTCGGGGTCGACCGCGCTGTCCAGGACGAACCGGTCGACGCGGTGCGGGAACAACTGCGTGTAGACGGCGCCGAGGTAGGTCCCGTACGACAGCCCGAAGTACGAGATCCTCCGCTCCCCGAGGGCCGCGCGGATGGCGTCCATGTCGCGTGCCACGTTGCGGGTGCTGATGTGCGGGAGCGTTCCCTCGCCGCGGTCGCGGCACCGGTCCGCGATGCCGCGCGCCCAGGCGACGTCCTGGGCGAACGTGGCCTCCGTGTAGGGCCGGTACGTCTTCCGCTCTCCCGCGCCGGTCGTCCCGCAGGAGAGCGGGCTGCTCGCACCGACCCCGCGCGGATCGAAACCGATCAGGTCGTACCGGTCCTTCACCGACTGGGGCAGATGGTCGCTGAGCGCCAAGGGGTAGAAGAGCCCGGAGCTGCTGGGGCCGCCCGGATTGAACAGGAGGACACCGCGGCGTAGGGCGGGGTCGGCGGCCCTGATCCGCGACAGCGACACATCGATCCTCGTGCCGCCCGGCTTTCGGTGGTCGAGGGGGACCTCGAGGGTCGCGCACTCGACGGTCGCGGGAACGCCGTCGCCGCACCTCTGCCAGACGGGTGCGGGCACGGTGGCCGGCGCGGGCACCGACGAGCCGGGCGCGGCCGTCGGTGCGGCCGCGGCCGCGGTGCCGAGCAGGGCCGGGGCGAGTACGGTGGCGACGCCCAAGGCGATCTTGGAGGTCATCCGTCTTCTCAGGAGCAAGGGAGTGCCTTCGTTCGCTGGGATGTTGAATGGCGCTCTCCAGTGGTCCGGAGGGACGGACCGCGGGGTCGTCGGTCAGCGTAATGGGGCTTGCTGCGGGCGCGAAGCCGCTTGCGCCAAGGTCTTTCCTCGGGGACGGCGGCGCCGCGGCTGCCGTCGCGCCGTGCCCGAGTCGGCGTGTGCGTGGCGTGCGTCCCCTTCGGACCGGGCGCGGGCATGAAAAAGGGCCGGGGGCCGGGAAACGGTTCCCGGCCCCCGGCCGTTCGGCCGGTCCTTCGTCAGACGGCCGCGGACACGGCCGCCATCAGGCAGGACAGCAGTCCGCACGCGAGGACCGCCGCCGCGCAGACGCGTACCGCCCGATCACGGGGCAGGCGTCCGGCCCGTGCCGTGAACAGGGACACCGGCACCGCCGCGAAGGGCAGGACGGCCGCCGTCAGCAGGGCGACGCCCCACCCCAGTGAGGCCGTCACCCCCTCGGGCATGGTCGCGCGTCCCGTGGCGCCCAGCACGTGCTGCGCGCCGTTGAACGCGAGGGGGAGTGCCGCGACCAGCCCCGGCAGGAGCGCGGCCCCGACCAGGGCCACTGCTCCGGCGGTGCGGATCAGCGGGCTCGTCGAAACGCTTCGCACGTTCGCCTCCTTTCTCGGACGGCGTCGATCCGTCACCATCGCGGCGCGTACCAACTGATGTTGTTGGCGAAAAGGGCCCACATGACCTTGGCGAAGACGTTGTTCGCCTTGGAGCAGGGCTTGTTCCGGTTGCACCAGGTGTTGTTGGGCCCCCATGCCTTCACGTTGAGCTGGAGTATCCCGTACTTCTTGCCCAGCCAGAACTTGATGCTCTTGTTCTTGCCCTCGACGTGGCCCTTGAGCGACTTGAACTTCCAGCCCGTCGAGTAGATCTTCGTGACCCGGACGGGCCCCTTGCCGTAGGCCAGGTTGCAGCGCTCCCCCTTGTTGAGGGTGGAGCCGCAGCCGGTCAGCGGGAAGACCCAGAAGTGGTTGCGCATCCACTTGAAGACGCTCTTGGCCGAGCTGTAGAAGTAGCCGATCCTGTAGGAGGCTCCGTAGGAGTACTCGCCGCTCAGGTCGAGGCAGGAGACCGGGTTGCCCCGGCAGTACTCGTAGTCGTTGTCGTTGCCGCCCTGGACCGGGTCGACGGACAGGAAGCGGCCCGCGGCGGAGTCGTACAGGCGGACGCCCATGAGGACGACGCCGGCGGCGGTACCGCTGTCGCGCTGGTACGCGCCCAGCCATCCGTAGGTGGCGGAGGCGGTCCCGTCGAGGGGCTTGCCGTACTCGTCGTAGCGCTGCACGACGGGGGCGGCGGCCTGGTCCAGCGGGAGCTGGACCGCGACGTCGCCGTGCAGGTTGGAGAGCTGCAGGACGGTGTCGCCGGCGCCCGAGGTGAGCGCGGACAGTCGGCCGCCCGGACCGGTGACGGAGCGGGTGATCCTCCCCTTGGACGAGGCCGTCCAGGTCGGGCTGTCCTCGTCGTCGGCGAAGTGGCTGGTGGTGCTCTCGCCGTCGGCCCAGGTGTTGTCGGCCTGCTTGACCTGCTCGGTGGAGCGGGCGAGCCTGCCGACCGCGTCCAGGTACCGGACGGTGCGCCGGTTCGCGGTGCTCTCGCTGCGGACCAGGTCGTTGGCGTAGTACGTCATCGTGTTCGCGCCACTGGCGGTGGTGCGGCCGAAGGCGTCGTACGCGATGCCGGCGGCGGTCAGCCGGTCGCCGCTGTCGTAGGCGGAGGAGACGGCCGTGCGCGTCGTGTCGTCGGTGCCGCTGTCGCAGTCGTCCGACGTGGTGGTCAGCGCGGTGCGGTTGCTGTTCGCGTCGAAGGCGTAGGCGCGGGTGGTGCAGCCTCCGGCTGTGGTGTCGGTCGCCGTGGCCAGGCGGCCGGTGGCGTCGTAGGTGTAGGCGCTCTCGGTGGTGGCGCCGTCGGTCTGGGTGTGCTGCGCCTGGTCGCCGTGGACGGTCGTGCCCGCGACGTCCGAGAGGACGGGGACGCCGGCCTGGTCGGTGTACTCCTTGCCGGTCTCCTTGCCCGCCGTGTCGGTGGTCACCGTGAGCGTGTAGCCGCCGGGCAGTGTCTCGCCGGTGAGCCTGCCGTCGGCGTTGTAGGTGGCGCCGAAGGAGCCTGCGACCGAGTCGGTGATCTTCTTGACCTGGCCGGCCTCGTTGTAGGCGTAGGTCACCGTGGAGGGCGCGGAGTCGGAGACGCGCACCGGGCGGTCGAGGACGTCGTACGCCGTGGTCGTCGTGTTCCCGGTGCCGTCGTCGTAGGACACGGGACGGCCGAGGGCGTCGTAGGCGTAGGCGACGGTCTGGCCGCCGGAGCTCCGGGTGGCGGGCTGCCCGGTGGCCTTGTCGTAGGTGAGGGTGGTGTCCTCGACCGCCTCGCCGACGCCGCCGGCGACCGACGTCCTCACGGTGCGGCCCGCGGTGTCCCGCACGATGGTGGTCACGCGGGTGCTGCCGTTCGCCGTCTCGGTCCGGGTGGCCACCTGGCCCGAGCGGTCGTAGGTGTAGCCGGTGGTGACGAGGTCCTTCGGGTTGTCGCCCCCCGCGGTCACGGAGGCGGCGGGAGCGGTGCGGCAGAGCATTCCCGCCCACTCGGGCCGGGCGGCGCAGTCACCGGAGCCGTCGGCGGTGTAGTACGTGTAGCGCAGGGTCCCGGCGTCGGAGCCGTCCGACCCGGCGGTACGGGTGCTGAGCACGCGCCCCTTGGCGTCGTAGACCGTGCGCGCCGTGGCAGTGGCGCCGTTCTTGCCGGAGAGGACCTGGCCGGTCGCCCAGTCGTAGGCGACGGAGGCGGTCTTGAGGTCCGCGTCCTCGGCGTGGCCCTCGATGGCGGCGCCGGTGGCGGTGGTGGTCACCTGGTCGGACACCGCGGCGTCGGCCGGCCGGTTCTCGTCGTAGACGTAGCTGTTGTGCGCGCGGGCGGGGACCACCGAGCCCGCCGGGAGGGTGGCCTCGGCGGTGGCGCCGGTCAGTTCCTCGGTCAGGGTGACCAGGTGCAGCGGGCCGTACTCGTGCAGGAGCCGCGCGCCGTCGGCGGAGTACACCGAGGTGGTGGCGAGGCGCTCCGCGCGCTCCGCGCCGGAGAGGTCGGCGAGGCCGAGCGCGGCCGCGGCGGCGTCGTCGGCGCGCAGTGCGATCTCGCGGTTGGCCCCGGTCAGTTCGGCGACGGTGTTGCCGTGGGCGTCGTACTCGGTCGTGGTGATCGAGCCGCCGGGCGAGGCCGTGTTGGTCTCCTCTCCGTCGGCGTTGAGGTAGGTGATGGTCGCCGCCGCGTAGTCGTCCGCCGAGAGGTCGGAGCCCGTGCTGGAGGCCGGGGTCGATCCGGCCGGGAAGAGCGCGGTGGCGTCGGTGGGCGCGTCGTCCTGTCCCCAGGCGGCCACGGTGGCCTTGTCCATGCGGTGGGGCGCGCGCTCGGTGGCGAGGGGCACGTCATAGACGACGGTGGTCGCGGCGGTGCCCGAGGTGGTGGTGGCCGAACCCTCCGCGAGGCCGGGGCGGGACGCCTTCAGGAGCATTCCCGCGCCGGCGGTCAGGGCCGAGCCGGCCTTGCCGTAGGTGAAGGTCCACGGGAGCTGGCCGCCCTCGGTGAGGGTGGTCACGCGGCCGTCGGAGTCGTAGGCGTACGCCGTCCTGAGAGCCGTGCCGATGCGCGGGTCCCACACCTCGCGGAGCAGGCCCTTGTCGTCATAGGCGTAGCGGGAGACGACCTCGGCGGTGGACGCGGTCGCTCCGGGGGCCGTGGCCCACAGGCGGACGGCCTGCACCTGGCCCTGGCGGTCGCCCAGGCTGTCGCCCGAGGCGGTGGTGCGCTCGGCGTAGACGAACTCCACGACGCGGCAGCCGCGCCGGGCGGGGTCCGCCTGGCACTGCGCGGCGGTGGCCGCCTCGCTGGGCGAGACCACGTACTTGGGGCGGGCCACCTGGCGGCCGGCGTCCGTGACGGTCTCGGAGACGAAGGTGACCTGGGTGTCGTCCACCGCGGAGGCGCTGGAGGCCAGCGGCCAGGTGGTGGCGGAGGCTCCGGCCTTGGTGAACACGGAGACGTCGGCCTGGTTGTCCTTCAGCGTGAAGGACGTGCCGCTCAGCGTTCCGGTGAGCACCAGGGACTCGTGGCCCGGCTGCGGGGCCCAGGTTCCCTGGGCGGCGGCGGTGAAGGCGATGCTGGAGCCGTCGGCGTCGAGGATCTCCACCGAGGTGTCCGAGGTCTTGCGGAGCTGGGTGAACGATCCGCTCTCCTCGCCCTTGATCGACGAGGTCCAGCCGGGCCCGAAGATCTCGGCCTGGCCCTCGGCGTCCGTGTCGTTGGTGCGCGAGGAGAAGGTGCGCTGGACCTGGACGGAGAAGGCGGACGCGTCCGGCTCGGTCAGGGTGAAGTCGCCGGTGAGCAGGTTGACCTCACCGGTGGCGACGCCGCTCGACGGCGCGTTGCCCGCGTCCCGGTCGAGGGTGACCTCGGTGGTCTGGGTGTGGCCGCTGGTGGTGCCGTTGGTGAACACGGCGCGCAGGGCGATGCCGCCGTCCTCCGCGAGGGTGGACACCACGTTCCACACCAGGGGGGCGGCGACGCCGCCGGTCACCTTGACCGGCCAGGCGGTGACCGCCTCGCCGGACGCGGTGACGTCCGAGGCCGGGACGGTGCGCCAGGTGTCCTCCTCGCCCCGGCGGTACTGCCAGGTGACGCCCGTGTACGAGGACAGTCCCTTCGCGGCCAGGGTGAGCCGCCGGGCGGTCTCCGCGCCGTCGCCGGGCGACAGCACGGCCGCTCCGTCCTCGCCCACGCCGAACTGGTAGGCGGTGGACGTCGTGGAGAGGTTGCCGCCGGAGTCGACGGTCTTGGCGTGGAGGGTGTGCCAGCCGTCCCCCGGAGTGACGGTGATCTTCGCGGCGTCACCGCCGCTGCCGTTGGTGGTGTCGAGCTGCTTGTGCGGTACGGCCGGGTCGTCCAGCCCCCACCAGTAGCCGGCGCCGTCCGTGGACTCCGTGTCGAGCGTGCAGGTGACCGGCCCGTCGGCCCTGGCCGTCCAGCCGTTCTCCTCGTACGTCTCGCACGACACCTTGGGCGCGGCCGGCTTGGCCGTGTTCATCGTGAACGTGGTGTACCCGGTCCACGGGCCGTAGTCCGTGCCGTCGTGGGCTCGGGCCCGGTAGCGCAGATGGGCGCCGGCGGGGAACGCGCCGGCCGCGGGGATCGTGAACTTGGCCGTGCTGCCGGAGGCGACCTCGGGGGAGGTCCCGGTGTACGCGTAGGTGGTGTCCGCGAACGCGGGGTCCGCGGTGATCTCGAACTGCGCCTTGGTCTTCGAGCCGTCGAGGTCCTTGACGCCGGCCGTCAGCATCGGCGTGAGCGAGGTGACGTACCGCCTGCCGTTGTAGCTGTTCACGGCGGACGGGAGTATGGCCACGGCCGTGGGGACGGCCGGGTAGGAGTTGTACGCCACGGTGAGGTGCGGCTCGGTGGAGCCGTCCCCCGAGACGTGGTTGGCCGAGCGGAACCGCCGCCAGGTCGTCGAGTCGGTCTCGCTCGCCCCGGCGACGCGCAGGCCGTGGTTGGCCGAACCCCCGGCCCACGCCTGGACGATGGGGGCGACGTCGAAGGCCATGTCGCCGGCCGGGCAGGAGGAGTTGTAGCCCAGCGCGGCCTTGTTGGTCACCGCGCCCTCGGCGGTCGTCGACGGCTGGGCGCCCCAGGTGATGGCCGAGGAGTCCCAGGCGGAGGTGACCCGCCGCACCTGGGTGCCCGCTCCGGTCGTGGCGCACGTGGCCGCGTAGTACGAGTGCAGCGTCAGCTTGGCGCTGGTGATGCGCTTGCCCTTGAGCGGGGCCACGTCGAACTTGAGGTACGAGCGGGCCTTGGTGGCGCCCGCGTCGTACGTGCCCGACTTCAGCTCGGTGGAGGACACCTGCGAGTCGGGGTAGTTGGTCGCCACCCAGGTGTCGGTGGAAGCCGCGAGGGTGGACGTCGGGTCGACCGTCACCGGGTAGGTGAGGTCCTTCTCGAAGTACGCCGGTGCGGGCTTCAGCACGAGGGTCTGGGCGCCGCCGGCGGCCGTCTCGATCGAAGTGGCCACCGGCGCCAGGTGCTTGGACTCGCCGGACGCCGGGTTGACCGAGGCGTCCCACATCATCGGAGCCGGCGCCTCGGCCACGAGCTTGCCCGCGGTGTCCTTGAGCAGCAGGCGGCCGGTGCTCGCCTTGGAGAGCCTGAGTCCGCCGCCGAGCACGAGGGGGATCCGGTAGACGGGGGGCGCGGTCGGCGGCTCGTCCAGGACGACGTTCTGCGAGAAGCCCTGGGAGAGCGCCGTCACGGTGAGCGTCTGGCCGCGGCCCAGGTCGTAGGAGGCCGTGTCGCCCTTCACCTCGGGCGCGGGCAGGGGCGTGGACCACCGCATCCCGAGGGAGTGGCCGCCGCGCGCCACCGAGGCGAGCGATGTGTCACCGCCGTCGGACAGGTGCACGTCGGCGGCTGCCGCCTTGGGCTCCAGCGAGGGCCCTGAGTCGACGAGCGCGGTGTCGATGTCCTCCCAGCGGCCGTCAACGCGGGTCCGCACGGGCCCGGCGTACAGTGCGGTCTCCAGCGACCCGTCGGGCCGGGCGTAGGTGGTGGTGGTCGCCGTGCGCTCCGGGACGACCTCGATCCGGCGCTTCTGCAGACGGGCCATCAGCAGGCCGGCCGCCACCGAGTCGGCGGTCGACGCGGCCTTTCTCGTTCCGGCCGAGGCGGAACCGGGCGGCGTGGGGACCGTCTCCGCGGCCGAGGCGCTCGTTCCCGCGGGGCCGGCGGCGAAGGCCGCACCGCTCACCGTCGACACCAGCGCCGTCTGCGCCAGCAGGACGGCGGCGAGACCGGCCGCGACGCGTCTGCCCCTGCGGGCACCGCCGGTCGTTCTGAGAGGCGGCATCTGCCGCCCCCGACTGCTTATCACATTTCCTCCGATTAACCCGCATGTCATTTACATGTTGCTTACATTCTGACCGCCTCTCATGTGTGCTCCCGGTCCGGAGCAACGCTCGATTCGAAGCGACACGCGATCGTGATCACCAAACAGGGCGATATACCGACCAAACAGGTGGACTCGCAGGTCAAGCTGGGTGTGCGAGGGGCGCGCCGAGCTGGATCGCCCCCGCCCGGACGGTCTGCGGGCATGACGCCGCGGCGGCGGACGCGCGCCCGCGGGAGCGGGACGAAGCGAGAAGACGGGGGGGCTGCCTTCACATCAGGACGCCGATCCCGCGACGGCCCGAGGGCACCGCGACGACGCGGGGGGGGGGGGGGGGGGGGGGGGGGGGGGGGGGGGTGGGGGGGGGTGGGGGGGGGGGGGGGGGGGGGGGGGGGAAAAAAAACACCCAACAACAAAGGGCCCCCACCCAACAAACAACT
>NZ_JBVJCD010000001.1:265748-286261 GCF_055588985.1 Streptomyces sp. NPDC041970 | reverse complement strand
GAGGAAAGACGAAAAAAAGCAAGAAATGGCTTCCCCCCCCCCCCCCCCCCACCCCCCCCCCCCACCCCCCCCACCCCCCCCCCCCCCCCCACCCCCGCCCCCCCCCCCCCCCCCCCCCCCCGCGTCGAGGCGTCTTTCGCCGGGTGTGCTCGGCGGCGGTCCCTAACCCCGGTACGCCTCCAGCAGCCGCAGCCACACCTCGCTGATGGTCGGGAACGCCGGGACCGCGTGCCACAGGCGGTCGACGGGGACCTCGCCCGCGACCGCGATCGTCGCCGAGTGCAGCAGTTCGCCGATGCCCGGACCGACGAAGGTGACGCCGAGCAGGATCTCGCGGTCCAGGTCGACGACCATCCGGGCGCGGCCCCGGTAGCCGTCGGCGTAGAGGGCGGCTCCGGCGACCGAGCCCAGGTCGTGGTCGACGGCGCGGACGCGGTGGCCGGCGCGTTCGGCCTCGGCGAGGGTCAGGCCGACGGACGCGACCTCCGGGTCGGTGAAGACGACCTGGGGGACGGCGGCGTGGTCGGCGGTGGCCGCGTGGGCGCCCCAGCGGCCCGTGTCCAGGGGCGGGGAGCCCTGGGCGCGGGCGGCGATCGCGGCGCCCGCGACGCGGGCCTGGTACTTGCCCTGGTGGGTCAGCAGGGCGCGGTGGTTGACGTCTCCGACCGCGTACAGCCAGTCCGTTCCCTCGACGCGGCAACTGTCGTCCACGGCGAGCCAGGAGCCGGGTTCGAGGCCGACCGCCTCCAGGCCCAGGTCGTCCGTGCGCGGCGCACGGCCGGTGGCGAAGAGGATCTCGTCGGCCTCGATCCGGTCGCCGTCGTCCAGTTCGACGGTCACCGGCCCGTCCGGCACGGGTCGGTGGACGGCGGTGACGGAGACGCCGTCGCGCAACCGGGCCCCGGCTCGGGTGAGGGCGTCGGCGACCAACTCGCCCGCGAAGGGCTCCATCCTCGGGAGCAGGCCGCCGCCGCGGACCAGCAGGGTCACCCGAGAGCCCAGCCCCTGCCAGGCGGTCGCCATCTCCACGCCCACCACTCCCCCGCCGACGATCACCAACCGGCCGGGGACCTTCTCGGCGCTGGTGGCCTCTCGGCTGGTCCAGACGCGGGCGTCGGCCACTCCGGGCAGGTCGGGGACGACCGCCCGCGAGCCGGTGCACACGGCGACGGCGTGCCGGGCGGTGAGCCGGCGCCGAGTGCCGTCGGGGGCGGTGACCGTGACCTCGCGGGGGCCGGTGAGCCGCCCGGCGCCCCGGTGGACGTCCACGCCGATGCCCTCCAGCCAGGCGAGCTGGCCGTCGTCCTTCCAGTGGCTCGCCTCGTCGTCCCGGTGGGCGAGGACGGCCCGCGCGTCCAGGGGGCCCCGGACCGCGCCGCTCAGTCCGGGGACGCGGCGGGCGTCGGCGCGGGCGATGACGGGGCGCAGCAGCGCCTTGCTCGGCATACACGCCCAGTAGGAGCACTCGCCCCCGATCAGCTCGGACTCCACCACCGCCGTGGAGAGGCCGGCGGCGCGGGCCCGGTCGGCCACGTTCTCCCCCACCGGTCCCGCGCCGATGACCACCACGTCGTATTCGGACCTGTCCACTGCCTCAGTCATGGAGCCAGTGTCCTCGCGCGTGTGCGCCGCGGCCACACGGGCAGGCGCGGAATGCGGAATAGCGTCATCGGGGTCACCGTTGTCGGGAACAGGTCCGCGCCGGCGCGGAAACGGCCAGAGGAAGAGGTATCGCCAGCATGAGCACCGTAGAGCTCACCAAGGAAAACTTCGATCAGGTCGTGAGCGACAACAGCTTCGTCCTGATCGACTTCTGGGCGTCCTGGTGCGGCCCCTGCCGGCAGTTCGCGCCGGTCTACGAGGCGGCCGCCGAGCGCCACCCCGACCTGGTCTTCGCCAAGGTCGACACGGAGGCCCAGCGGGAGTTGGCGACGGCCTTCGACATCCAGTCGATCCCGACGCTGATGATCGTCCGGGACAACGTGGCGGTGTTCGCGCAGCCCGGCGCGCTGCCCGAACCGGCCCTGGAGGACCTCATCGGGCAGGCCCGCAACCTGGACATGGACGAGGTCCGCAAGTCCGTCGAGGAGCAGCAGCGGGCGGCCGGCTCGGGGCAGGGGCAGCAGGAGCCCCAGTAGTCCCCCGACCGGCCCGCTCACCGGGGGCGGCGGGCTGCCGGGTGGGCGGATTCCGCGCCCGGCGGCCCGGTCAGGCCGTCGGGCGGGGCCGGTCGGCCACGCGTACGGACATGCCGAAGTCCAGTTCCTCGCCGTCGACCAGCACCGCCTCCACCGTCCGGGTCGCCGGGTCGATGTCGGCCTCCATGCCCTGGCCCGCGTACCGGGGGTAGCCCGACGCCCCGATCTCGCCGGTGGCGGCCACGACGGCGGAGCGGAGCGGGCGGCCCGGCGCCCCCGTCCGGGTCCTGCCGTGGTCGGGGATCAGGAGCAGCTCGTAACTCTGCGGATGGCTCATGCCCCCGACGCTAGACACGCGCGGTGCGGTGCGCACGCCGTCGCGCCGGGGGCGGTCAGCTCGACTCGCGGTGCAGGGCGGTGGTGCGGAGCAGGTCGTGGTGGACGAGCGGCCCGCCCGGATGCTGGACCATGCGGTCGATCGTCTCGGCCAGCGGTTGCGGCATGGCGAGTTCCATGCGGACGCTGCTGAGCCGGGGACGGAGCAGCCGGCCGAGGAGGGAGTCGTCCGCGCCGATCAGCGCCGTGTCGGCGGGCACGGCGACCCCGGCGTCCTGGAGGGCCCGCATCAGCAGCATGGCGTACTCGTCGTTGTACGCGAACACCGCGTCCAGCCCCAGCTGCGGCCAGCGGGCCGCCAGGCGGGCCGCGGAGTCCTCCTCGTACCGCAGGGGGAGCGGTCGGATGCGGGCGCCCGCCGGTTCGGCGGCGCGCCGCGCTCCGGCGAGGCGGGGTTCGGAGAAGGGCGCGCGGCCCGGCTCCTGGGGCATGACCACGCCGATGCGGCGGCGGCCGCGGGACAGGAGGTGCTCCACAGCGCTGCGGCCGACCCGGCGCTGGTCCATGACCAGGCCGTGGGCGCCGTCCACCGGTTCGGGGCCCAGGGTGATGACCGCCTTCGCGCCGGACCGGGTGAGGATGCCGGTGCCGTGCCGGGTGAGGGCGACGCCGGGCGGCACGACGACGGCCACGGGGCGCAGTTCGGCCCAGGCGGTGGCGGCCTCGTCGGGGGTGAGGCCGCCGCTGCCGTACTGGACCACGGTGTAGTCCAGGCGGCGCAGCCCCGACTGGAGTTCCTCGAAGAAGTACTGGTGCAGCGGGCCCGCCGGTATGTGGCCGGAGGGCAGCAGCACCATGCGGCTGTGCCCGGCGCGCAGGCTGCGGGCGGCGGCGTGCGGGACGTAGCCGAGTTGGCCGGCGGCCTCCCGGACCCGGCGCCGGGTGGGTTCGCTGATCCGGACGGTGGCGTTGTTGTTCAGCACGTACGACACGGTGGCCCGAGACACTCCGGCGAGGCGCGCGACGTCGGCGCTGGTCGGAACGGAGACTCCGGCGGGTTGCTTGGGTAACTGGCTCATGGCGTCCGGCAGTCTTCCAGACCGGCGGGGCCGCCTCTCCGTCCGGGCCCCGCGTCCCTGCGCGGCGGCCACCGCGCAGGGACGCGGAGGCCGCCGCGCCCGTGCGCTGTGAAGGGCTCGCCGACGCCCCGCATGTGGTGCATCCGGGGCATGTCGGACGCGTCCCCGGCCCCGGCGCCGCGAGTCCCCCGCGGCTCGGGGGCACCCTTGTGCGATCTCGGGGTACGCGTTTTGGTGGTAGGCACGTAGCTGAGAAGGAGGCCCTCATGGCCTTGGAGACTCACCGCCCCACCGGCTCGCGCCCGGAGGCCGAGCCGCTCGGCGAGGACGAAGCGGAGGAGCTGCTGCGCGGCATCTGCTTCAAGACCGGACCGCCCCGGACCGTCGGCGTGGAACTCGAATGGCTCGTCCACGACCGCGACCGGCCCGACCTCCCGGTCACCGCGGAACGGCTCGACCGGGCCGTCGAGGCGGTCCGGGCACTGCCGCTCAGCGCGTCGCTGACGTTCGAGCCGGGCGGGCAGGTGGAGCTCAGCTCCCAGCCGGCCGGTTCGCTCATGGAGTGCGTCGAGACCACCGCGGCCGATCTGGCGGCCGTCCGGGCCGCGCTCGGCGCCACGGGGCTCGCGCCGGTCGGTCTGGGCGTCGACCCGTGGCAGCGGCCGCGCCGGCGGCTGCGCGAGCCCCGGTACGACGCGATGGAGGCGGCGCTCGACCGCACGGGGCCCGACGGGCGGGCCATGATGTGCACCTCCGCCTCGGTCCAGGTCTGCCTGGACGCGGGCGAGGAGGAACCGGGCCCGCTCGGCTACGGGCGCCGCTGGCGGCTCGCGCACGTCCTGGGGGCGGTGCTCGTCGCGGCCTTCGCCAACTCGCCGTTCCAGCAGGGCCGCCGCACCGGTTGGCGCTCCACCCGCCAGGCGCTGTGGGCCGGCCTCGATCCGGTCCGGACGCTCGCGCCCGACGGCGCGCGCCCCCCGCGCGACGCCTGGACCGCGTACGTGCTGGACGCCCCCGTGATGTGCGTCCGGCGCGCGGACGGTCCGTGGGAGACGCCCGAGGGGCTCACCTTCCGGGAGTGGCTGCGCACCGGATCGCCCCGCCCGGTGGACCGGTCCGACCTCGACTACCACCTCACGACGCTGTTTCCGCCGGTCCGCCCGCGCGGGCATCTCGAACTGCGCATGATCGACGCCCAGGGCGGCCCCGACGGGTGGCTGGTGCCGCTCGCCGTGACCACGGCCCTGTTCGACGACCCGGAGGCCGCGGAGGCGGTGGACCGCGCGGTGAAACCGCTGGGCGAGATCGCGGGCGACGCCCCGGCCCCGCGCAATCCGCTCTGGACGGCGGCCGCACGCGACGGACTGGCCGACCCGGAGCTGCGGGCCGCGGCCGCGGCCTGCTTCGCCGCCGCGGCCCCCGCGCTGGAGCGGCTGGGCGCGAGCGGGGCGGTACGGGACGCCGTGGCCGCCTTCACCGACCGGTACGTGGTCCGGGGCCGCTGCCCGGCCGACGACCTCCCCGATCCGGCCGACCCGGCCGACTGGACCGCGTCGGCCGGCGCGACCGGGCCGGGCGGGCCGCCCCGCGCCGCCGCCCGACGGCCGACGCCCCCGCCGCACCCCGGAAAGGCGGCCTCCTCGTGAGCGAACACCGCGACCACTCCGACGCCTTCGATCCCGCCGGGGCCGCCGCCACCGGCTTCCCCGTCGCACCCGGCCTCGACCCCGAGGCGCTGCGCGGGCGCGCCCTCGCGGCCCTCGGCGCCGCGCGCGAGCGCACCGCCCTGCTCACCGACAGCGTGGACGACGGCGAACTGACCGCCCAGCACTCCCCGTTGATGTCCCCACTGGTCTGGGACCTGGCGCACATCGCCAACCAGGAGGAGCAGTGGCTGCTGCGCGCCGTCGGCGGCCGCTCGGCGCTCCGGCCGGAGATCGACGGGCTGTACAACGCCTTCGAGCACTCCCGCGCCTCGCGCCCCTCGCTGCCCCTGCTGGCCCCCGCCGAGGCCCGGACGTACGCCGGCGATGTCCGGGGGCGGGCGCTGGACCTGCTGGAACGGGCGCCGCTGCACGAGGGCGGACGGCCGCTGGAGCGGGCCGGGTTCGCCTTCGGGATGATCGCCCAGCATGAACAGCAGCACGACGAGACGATGCTGATCACCCATCAATTGCGGTCGGGCCCGGCGGTGCTCACCGCCCCCGCCCCGCCCGCCCCCGACGGGTCCGGCGGCGCGCTGCCCGACGAGGTCCTCGTCCCCGGTGGCCCGTTCACCATGGGCACGTCCACCGAGCCGTGGGCCCTGGACAACGAGCGGCCCGCGCACCGCCGCGAGGTGGCGGCCTTCCACCTGGACGCCTCGCCGGTCACCTGCGGGGCCTACCGGCGCTTCGTCGAGGACGGCGGGTACGCCGACGCCCGCTGGTGGGCGCCCGAGGGCTGGGCCATGGTCCGCGAACACGACCTGGCCGCCCCGCTGTTCTGGCGGCGGGAGGCCGGCCAGTGGCTGCGCCGCCGGTTCGGGGTCACCGAGCCGGTGCCGGACGACGAGCCGGTGCTGCACGTGAGCTGGTACGAGGCGGACGCGTACGCCCGGTGGGCGGGGCGGCGGCTGCCGACCGAGACCGAGTGGGAGAAGGCCGCCCGGCACGACCCCGCCACCGGCCGCTCCCGCCGCTACCCGTGGGGCGACGACGACCCGACGCCCGAGCGGGCCAACCTGGGCCAGCGGCATCTGCGCCCGGCGCCGGCCGGGGCGTATCCGCGGGGCCGTTCCGCCTGCGGGGCGGGGCAGTTGATCGGCGACGTGTGGGAGTGGACGGCCAGCGACTTCCTGCCCTATCCGGGGTTCGCCGCGTTCCCGTACCGCGAGTACTCGCAGGTCTTCTTCGGTCCGGGCCACAAGGTGCTGCGCGGCGGGTCGTTCGCCGCGGCCGAGGTCGCCTGCCGGGGCACGTTCCGCAACTGGGACCTCCCGGTGCGGCGGCAGATCTTCTCCGGCTTCCGGACCGCGAGGGACGCCTGATGTGCCGTCACCTGGCGTACGTGGGACGGCCCGTGCCCCTCGGCGACGTCCTGCTCACGCCCGAGCACTCGCTGTGGCGGCAGTCCTGGGCGCCGCGCCGCCAGCGGTACGGGACGGTCAACGCGGACGGTTTCGGCGTGGGCTGGTACGCGGACGGCGACCCGGCGCCCGGACGCTACCGGCGCCAGGGGCCCATATGGGGCGACGAGACCTTCCTCGACCTGGCGCGGGTGGTGCGCACCGGTGCGCTGCTGGCCGCCGTGCGGGACGCCACCGAGGCGGGCGCGGACGGGGAGGCGGCGGCCGCGCCGTTCGCCGCCGGGCGGCTGCTGTTCAGCCACAACGGGATGGTGCGCGGCTGGCCCGGCTCGCTCGCCGCGGCCGCCGCGACGCTGCCCGCCGAGGAGTTGCTGTCGCTGGCCGCCCGCAACGACTCGGCGCTCGTCTGGGCGCTGGTGCTCCACCGGATCGCCGCCGGGGACGACGTGCCGCGGGCCGTCGCGGAGACCGTCCGCGACGTCGCGGCGGCCGCGCCCGGCTCCCGGCTCAATCTGCTGCTCACCGACGGTTCCACGATCATCGCGACCGCCTGGGGCGACACCCTGTGGTACCTGGCGGCGCCGGGCCGCTCCGCCGCGGTGGCCTCGGAGCCGTACGACGACGATCCGCTCTGGCGCGAGGTCCCCGACCGCACCCTGCTGGTCGCGACCCCCGCCGACGTCCTGCTCACCCCGCTCAAGGAGCCCCCCGCGTGAGTCCCTTCCTGCTGACCCGCACCCTGCCGGCGGACGCGACCGAGGCGGCGCTGCGCGCCGACGTCCTCAGCGGTCTGACCCGGCATCCCAAGACGCTGCCGCCGAAGTGGTTCTACGACGCCCGCGGCAGCGAGCTGTTCGAGGAGATCACCCGGCTGCCGGAGTACTACCCCACCCGCGCGGAGCGGGAGATCCTCCAGGAGCGCGCCGGGGAGATCGCCGCGGCCTCGGGGGCGCGGACCGTCATCGAGCTGGGCTCGGGCTCCTCGGAGAAGACCCGCCACCTGCTGGACGCGTTGGACGGGTTGCACAGCTACGTCCCCGTCGACGTGAGCGAGAGCGCGCTGACGGGGGCGGCCGAGGCGCTGCTCGCCGAGCGTCCGGAGCTGTCCGTGCACGCGCTGGTCGCCGACTTCACCGGCGGCCTGGCCCTGCCGGGGACGCCGGGGCCGCGGCTGGTGGCGTTCCTGGGCGGCACGATCGGCAATCTGCTGCCGGAGGAGCGGGCGGCGTTCCTGCGCTCGGTGGGCTCGCTGCTGTCCCCGGGCGACACGTTGCTGCTCGGCACGGACCTGGTGAAGGAGGAGGCGACGCTGGTGGCCGCGTACGACGACGCGGCCGGGGTCACGGCCGCCTTCAACAAGAACGTGCTGAGCGTCGTCAACCGCGAGCTGGGGGCCGACTTCCCGCTCGGCGACTTCGAGCACGTCGCCGTGTGGAACGCGCGGGAGCGGTGGATGGAGATGCGGTTGCGCGCGCGCCGGGCGCTCAGCGTGAAGATCCGGGAGCTGGACCTGGTGGTGCCGTTCGAGGCCGGCGAGGAGCTGCGTACGGAGGTGTCGGCGAAGTTCCGGCGGGAGGACGTGGACGCGGAGCTGACGGCGGCCGGGCTGCGGCCGACTCAGTGGTGGACCGACTCCGCGGGCCGGTTCGCGCTGTCGCTGGCCACGGCGGTCTGACCGGGCCGGAGGACGGCCGCGCGCGCCGTACGGGCCAGGGCGCGGCGGCCGGGCCCGCCGGTCGCGGGGATCGGCGCGAGGACGTCGACCTCGGCGGTGAGCCCGGCGGCCCGCACCACCCGCCACAGGGAGGCGGCGAGCGGGTCGTCCCCGACGAAGGCGGCGGCCGTACCGGCCGAGGAGCCGCCCGCCGCGCGGTAGGCGACGCGGACCGGCCGCACGGTCGCGCCCGCGTCGATGGCGGCCTGGAAGAGGGCGGGCCGGAACGCGCCGCCGCTTCCCCGGCCGCACCAGGTGCTGCCCTCAGGGAAGACGACGACCCGCGAGCCCGAGCGCAGGGCTCGGGCCACGCCGCCCACGGCCGCGGGCAGGGCGCGCAGCCGGTCGCGTTCGATGAACAGGGTGCCGCCGAGCGCGGCGAGCGGTCCGAGCACGGGCCAGCGCCCGATCTCGCTCTTGGCGAGCATCCGTCCGGGCAGCACGGAGGCGATGAGCGGGACGTCGAGCCAGGAGAGGTGGTTGGCGACGACGAGTTCGCCGCCCGCGCCGCGCCCCGCCGGGAGCCCCCGGACCAGGACCCGTACGCCGAAGGCGCGGACCACGGCGCGGGCCCAGCGGCGTACGAGCCGTTCGCGCCGGGCGGGCCCGAGGCGGGCGGCGAGGGGGGCGCCGAGGACGCCCAGCAGGGTCAGCGCGCAGCCCGCCAGCAGCCGGAGGGCGGCGGCCGGCCGGCCGCGGGCCGCCCCGGTGTGCCGGGCGCAGCCGCCCGGTGTGCACGGCGCGAGGGGGAGCCAGGCGCTCATCGCACGGGGGCGAGGGAGAGGAAGTGGCGCAGGTAGCGCGGGTCGGTGCGGCGCATCGAGAGCAGGACGTACAGGTCGGCGACGTTGAAGTCGGGGTCGTACGCCGGGGCGCCGCAGACCCAGGCTCCGAGCCGGAGGTAGCCGCGCAGCAGGGGCGGGAGGTCCGCCCGCGACCCGGCGGTCCCGCCGTGCCCGGAGGCGTCCCAGAGGCGGTGCGGGGTGACCCAGTACTCCTGGGGGGCGAGGTGGGCGGCGCGGACGGTGTTCCAGCTCCGGGCGGCGAGCGTGCCGCCGTCGGCGAGCGGCAGCGAGCAGCAGCCCGCGAGCCAGGTGTGGCCGGAGCGCTCCATGTAGCGGGCCAGTCCGGCCCAGATGAGGGCGATGACCGCGCCGTCGCGGTGGGCGGGGTGGACGCAGGAGCGGCCGACCTCCACGAGGTCGTCGCGGATGGGCGCGAGCCGATCGAGGTCGAACTCGCTCTCGGCGTACAGGCGTCCGGCGGTGCGGGCGCGGTCCGGCGGCAGCAGGCGGTAGGTGGCGACGACGTCCCCGGTGGCGGTCTCGCGGACCAGCAGGTGGTCGCAGTGCGCGTCGAAGGCGTCGGCGTCCAGGCCGGGTTCGGTGCTCTGGAGCCGGGCGCCCAGCTCCCCGGCGAACACCAGGTGGCGCAGGCGCTGGGCGGCCCGGACGTCCTCCTGGCAGGTCGCGAGGGCGACCCGGTAGGCGGGTTCCGCCGTCCCGGCCGGGGGCCGGGTCCCCGCCGGTGCGGGCGCGGAGGGGAGCGGGGCGTGCGGGGCGGTGGGCAGCACGGTCATGGCGGTCTCCGGGGACGGGCCGGCAGGGGGCGGTGGCGGGCCGCCGCGGGGTGCGACGGCCCGGCCCCTCTACTTCTTCCGTCACCGGCTGGATTCGACGTGACCGCCGTGGGGAGCGGACATGTGCGACGGCTGAATCCCCGGGGGAACGCCCGCGCCCCGAGGGTCAGTTCCCGGTGAGCAGCGCGGTGATGTGCTCGGAGGCGGTCTTCGCCTCCCGTTTCGGGTCGCCGCCCCGGAGCACGGCCGTCATGTAGTTCTGAATCGGGTTCTCGGCCTCCACCCGCGCCCAGTGGGCCGAGTTGGGGGTGGCGCGGCCTTGGGAGGCGCCCCGCGCCATCGCCGCGGTGCCCTCGTCGCCCTCGATGACGTGGGCCAGTTTCGGCTTGTTGGGGACGTAGCTCATACCGCGGGCCATCTCGGTCTGCCACTTCTCGCTCGCCAGCGCCTTGACGACGTCGATGCCGGCGCCGCGCTGGTGGGCCTCGTTGGGCACGATCAGGACCGATCCGCCGGTGAACACGGAGCCGGGCTTCTTCGCGGTCTTTCCGGGGACGGGGAAGTAGCCGAGCTTGCCCTTGAGTTCGGGGTTCTTCTGCTCGATGAGCGCGGCGCTGCCGGGTATGGAGATGATCTGGGCGACGTCGCCCCGGGCGAACACGTCGGCCTGCGGGGGCTTGTCCTCGTCGGCGTCGACCGGGCCGTCGCCGAGCTCCTGGAGCTCCTTGTAGAAGTCCATGCCCGCGAGGGCTTCCGGGCTGTCGAGGGCGCCCTCCCAGTCGCCGCTCTTCTCGTCGGCGAGTTCGCCGCCCTCGTCCCAGATGAAGCCGGCGAGCACGTACCAGTTCTGGCCGGGCAGGTAGATCCCCTGCCTGCCGCCGGCGTCGAGCTTCCGGGTGGCGGCGATCCACTCGGCGCGCGTGGTGGGGACGGAGTCGACGCCGGCCTCCTGGAAGAGCTCCTTGTTGTAGATCACCACGCGGTTGGCCGCGTACCAGGGGATGCCGTACTGCACGCCGTTGATGCTGCCGGGCTGGGCGAGGCCGGGGTTCCAGTCCTCGCTGCCGAGGTCCCGCATGGATTCGAGGGTGAGATCGCGCAGGCCGCCGCTCTCGGCGTACTGGGCGACCTGGGTGTTGCCGACCTCGATCACGTCCGGAGTGTTCTCGCCCTCCAGCGCGGCGGTGACCTTGGGGCCGATGCCGTCCCACTCCTGGATGGTGAACTTCAGGTCGATCGAGGGGTTCTCCTCCTCGTAGGAGCGGGTGAACTTGTCCAGGAACCCCGGCGAGACGCTGTCCTTCATCAGCCAGACGTTCACCGTCCGGTCCCCGCCGTCCGGGCTGGAGAAGGAGCCGCACCCGCCGAGCACGACGGATGAGACGAGCGCGACGGCTCCGGCCAGTATGCGGTTCTTCACGTGGTCACCTTCTGCGGAACGGCACGACGACATCAGGACCCGGTGTGGGGGTTGCGGGCGACGCTCGCACGGGTGTTTGGCCGAATTTTGGTATGGACTATTCGGTAGGTCAAGGTGCGTTCACGTCCCTTGTTCGCACGCGTCGTCCTCTCGCGGGGCTCCCCGGATTGAGGCACCGTGGTCACAGGAAGGGAGACAGACCATGGCGAACCACACCTACCGGGTCACCGAGATCGTAGGAACCTCCGAGGAGGGGGTCGACACGGCGATCCGGAACGGCATCGCGAGAGCCGCGGAAACGTTGCACAACCTCGACTGGTTCGAGATTGTACAAGTGCGGGGCCACATCGAGGACGGCCGAATCGGACACTTCCAGGTCGGACTCAAAGTCGGCTTCCGCCTCGACGGGGACACCTGATCACGTACGCCCCTCGCGCTCCTGCGCGTCCCTGAGCGCCGCCGACGGATCGGCCCACCTGGCCCGCACCACGGTGAACCCGGCCGCCTCCGCCGCGTCGCAGACCAGCGCGTCGTCGTCCACGAGCACGCGCACCCGCGACCGGCCCAGCCGCGCGAGGACCTCCAGCTTCATACGGCGCGCGGGGCGGCGGTCGTCGTCACGCCGCATGAACAGCTCGCCCTCGGGCAGCCCGTGGCTCCGCAGCCACCGGACGGTGGCGCGGCGGCACCGCTCGGGACGCCCGGTCAGATACGCGATCCGGCACTCCTCGGCGTGGGCGAGCGCGAGCCGTACGCCCTCGGGGAGCGGCGGGTCGTCCGGGGCCGCGGCGAAGAAGCCCGGCCAGTCGCGCCGCGGGCCCTCCAGGAAGTGCTGCCGGTGCGCGGTGTCCGCCAGCGTGCCGTCCAGGTCGAATACGGCCAGCGGCCGTGCGTCGGTGCCCACTCCCCCAGCCTAGGGCCGGCCGGCCGGCCCCGCCGGACGGCCCGCGCGCGGGAATCCTGGGGCGGCGGGGGTGTTGTACAGGCCGTGAGCTCTCTCATCGCCTCGACCCGGTTCTCCGTCCTCGACCGCTCCCGCACCCGCGAGGGGTACGACGCCCCCCACGCCCTGCGCGACACGGTGGCCCTCGCCCGCGAGGCCGAGGCGCTGGGGTTCCACCGCTTCTGGGTCTCCGAGCACCACGGGGTGCCGGGAGTCGCCGGGTCCGCCCCGACGGTGCTGGCCGCCGCCGCGGCCGCCGCCACCTCCACCATCCGGGTGGGCACCGGCGGGGTCATGCTGCCCAACCACCGGCCCCTCGTCGTCGCCGAGCAGTTCGGGGTCCTCGCCTCCCTCTTCCCCGGCCGGATCGACATGGGGCTCGGCCGTTCCCTGGGCTTCACCGACGGCGTCCGCCGGGCCCTGGGCCACGGCAGGGAGGACGCCGAGGACTTCCCCGGCCGGCTCGCCGAACTGCTCGGCTGGTTCGACGGCACCCAGCGGGCCCACCCGCGCGTGCGCGCCCTCCCGGCCGCGGGCCTGACCGTGCCCGCGTACGTGCTGGCCGTCGGCGGGGGCGCGTCCGTCGCCGCGGCCGCCGGGCTGCCCCTCGTCATCGGCGACCTGCGCGGCCGGGAGAAGGTGCTGCGCGCCATCGAGGTCTACCGCCGCGACTTCCGCCCCTCGGCCCGGTCCGAGCGCCCCGAGGTCATCGTCGCGGGCACGGTGGCCGTCGCCGCCTCCGAGGAGGCCGCCCGGCGGCTGCTGATACCGGAGGCCTGGGCCATGGCCCACTCCCGTACGCACGGCGTCTTCCCGCCCCTGGCGCCCGCCGAGCGCGTCGAGGGCCTCACGATGGGGCCCAAGGAGCGCAGGCTCTACGAACGCGGGCTCGTGGGACACGTCCACGGCACGGAGGAGCAGGTCGCCGGACAACTGGAGACGGCCCTGGAGGAGACCGGGGCGGACGAGGTGCTCGTGACCACCAGCACCTACGACCGGGAGGCCCTGGTGGACTCCCTGCGGCGGCTCGCCCGGATCGCGGGCCTCCCCCGTCCGGCCCCCCGCGGCGCCGACGCCTGAGCATCGCCGCGCCCCGCCCGGCGGCGCGCGGCCACGCGCACCCGCCCGAGCAGGGCCGATCAGGCATACGATCACCCTGTTTGTCCCGCCAGGCGTCAGCACCCCACCGTACGGAGCAGAGCCCCATGCACTCCCCCCACGATCCGTACGTCCGCGTGCGCGGCGCCCGCGAGCACAACCTCCGGGACGTCCGGGTCGACATCCCGCGCGACACCCTGACCGTGTTCACCGGCGTGTCGGGGTCGGGGAAGTCGTCGCTGGCGTTCGGCACGATCTACGCCGAGGCGCAGCGCCGCTACTTCGAGTCCGTCGCGCCGTACGCGCGGCGGCTGATCCACCAGGTGGGCGCGCCCGCGGTCGAGGAGATCACCGGGCTGCCGCCGGCCGTCTCGCTGGAGCAGCGGCGCTCCGCGCCCGGCGCCCGGTCGTCCGTGGGGACGGTCACGACGCTCTCCAACTCGCTGCGGATGCTGTTCTCCCGCGCCGGCGACTACCCGCCGGGCGCCGAGCGCCTGGACTCCGACGCCTTCTCCCCCAACACGGCCGCCGGGGCGTGCCCCGCGTGCCACGGGCTGGGGCTCGTGCACCGGACCGACGAGCAACTGCTGGTCCCCGACCCCTCGTTGTCGATCCGGGAGGGGGCGATCGCCGCGTGGCCGGGCGCGTGGCAGGGCAAGAACCTCCGGGACGTCCTGGACGCGCTCGGGTACGACGTCGACCGGCCGTGGCGCGAGTTGGCGCAGGCGGACCGGGACTGGATCCTGTTCACCGACGAACAGCCGGTGGTGACCGTGCACCCGGTCCGCGACGCCGGGCGCATCCAGCGCCCGTACCAGGGCACGTACATGAGCGCCCGCCGCTACGTGCTGCACACCTTCGCCGACACCAAGAGCCGCACCCTGCGGGCGAGGGCGGAGCGCTTCCTCACCAGCGCGCCGTGCCCGGTGTGCGGCGGGAGCAGGCTGCGGCCGGAGGCGCTGGCGGTGACCTTCGCCGGGCGGACCATCGCGGAGCTGGCCGGGCTGCCGCTGGCCGTCCTGGCGGAGGTGCTGTCGGGGCCGGGAGCGGGCGGCACGGAGACGGCACGGGTGCTCTCGGCCGATCTGCTGGCCCGGATCGGGACGGTCACGGAGCTGGGGCTGGGCTATCTCAGCCTGGACCGGACCGCCCCGACGCTCTCCTCGGGCGAGCTGCAGCGGCTGCGGCTGGCGACGCAGTTGCGCTCGGGCCTCTTCGGCGTCGTGTACGTCCTGGACGAGCCGTCGGCCGGGCTGCACCCGGCGGACACCGAGGCCCTGCTCGGGGTGCTGGGGCGGCTGCGGGAGGCGGGCAACTCGGTGTTCGTGGTGGAGCACCAGATGGACGTGGTGCGGCGGGCGGACTGGCTGGTGGACGTGGGGCCGCTGGCCGGGGAGCACGGCGGGCGGGTGCTGTACAGCGGGCCGCCCGAGGGCCTGGCCGGGGTGTCGGAGTCCGCGACGCGGCGGTTCCTGTTCGACGAGGACCCGCCGCCGGCGCGGGAGCCGCGCGCCCCGTCCGGATGGCTCCGGCTCACCGGGGTGGAGCGGCACAACGTGCGCGGTGTGGACGCGGCGTTCCCGCTGGGGGTGTTCACGGCGGTGACCGGGGTCTCCGGCTCGGGGAAGTCGACGCTGGTCGGCCAGGTGCTCGCAGGGGTGCTGGCTGACCGGCGGGCGGACGCGGAGGGCGCGGCGGGCGAGCCGTATCGCGCGTCGGCCGTCGGGCTCGACGCGGTGGACCGGCTCGTCCAGGTCGACCAGAAGCCCATCGGGCGCACCCCCCGGTCCAACCTGGCCACGTACACCGGGCTGTTCGACGCCGTGCGGAAGCTGTTCGCCCGGACGGAGACGGCGCAGGAGCGCGGCTACACGGCCGGGCGGTTCTCCTTCAACGTGCCGGGTGGACGGTGCGAGACCTGCCAGGGCGAAGGGTTCGTCTCGGTGGAGCTGCTGTTCCTGCCCAGTACGTACGCGCCCTGCCCGGACTGCCGCGGCGCCCGCTACAACCCCGAGACGCTCGACGTCACCCTGCGCGGGCTGACGATCGCCCAGGTGCTGGACCTCACCGTGGAGTCGGCGGCGTCGTTCTTCGCCGGGACCCCGGCCGCCGAACGCGCGCTCACCGCCCTCCTGGAGGTGGGGCTCGGCTATCTGCGCCTCGGTCAGCCCGCCACGGAGCTGTCGGGCGGGGAGGCCCAGCGGATCAAGCTGGCCTCCGAGCTCCAGCGCGCCCGGCGCGGGCACACGCTGTATCTGCTGGACGAGCCGACGACGGGGCTGCATCCGGCCGATGTGGAAGTGCTCACACGGCAGTTGCACTCCCTGGTCGACCAGGGGAACACGGTGGTGGTCGTGGAACACGACATGGCGGTGGTGGCGGGCGCGGACCACGTCATCGACATGGGCCCCGAGGGCGGCGACGCGGGCGGCCGGATCGTCGCGGCGGGCTCCCCGGCCGAGGTCGCGCGGGCGGCGGGCAGCCGCACGGCTCCGTATCTGGCGAAGGCCCTGCGGCGGGAGGGGCCCACGGCGCCGTAGCGCGTCGCGGCTCGGGGAGGCCGCCGGCCCCGGCACGGTGCGTGCCGGGGCCGGTCGCGCGGAGCCGGCGGGCGTCAGCGGCGGACCTTGCGGGCGGCGCGGAGCCATTCCTTGTTCATCGCGGCGATCGAGGGCAGCGGGATGCCCTTGGGGCAGGCGGTGGCGCACTCGCCGGCCAGCGTGCAGCCGCCGAAGCCCTCCTCGTCCATCCGGGCCACCATGTCGAGCACGCGGGTCTCGCGCTCCGGCGCGCCCTGCGGCAGGGCTCCCAGGTGGTTGACCTTGGCCGAGGTGAACAGCATGGCGGAGCCGTTGGGGCAGGCGGCGACGCAGGCTCCGCAGCCGATGCACTCGGCGTGCTCGAAGGCGAAGTCGGCGTCCGGCTTGGGCACCGGGGTGGCGTGCGCGTCCGGGGCGGCGCCGGTGGGCACGGAGATGTAGCCGCCGGCCTGGATGATCCGGTCGAGGGACGAGCGGTCGACGACCAGGTCCTTGACGACCGGGAAGGCGGCGGCCCGCCACGGCTCGACGTCGATGGTGTCGCCGTCCGCGAAGGACCGCAGGTGGAGCTGGCAGGTGGTGGTGGGCTCCGGGCCGTGCGCGTCGCCGTTGATGACGAGGCTGCACGCGCCGCAGATGCCCTCGCGGCAGTCGTGGTCGAAGGCGACGGGCTCCTGTCCGGCGAGCGTCAGCTTCTCGTTGAGGGTGTCGAGCATCTCCAGGAACGACATGTCCGGCGAGACGCCGTCGACTTCGTAGGTGGCCATGGCGCCGGGCGCTTCGGCGCTCCGTTGGCGCCAGACGCGCAGGGTGAGCTTCATGCGTAGCTCCGCTGGGTGGGGTGGACGTAGGCGAAGACGAGGTCTTCCCGGTGCAGGACGGGGGCGCGGCCGGTGTCGGTGAACTCCCAGGCGGCGACGTAGGAGAACTCCGCGTCGCGCCGTTCGGCCTCGCCGTCCGGCGTCTGGGACTCCTCCCGGAAGTGGCCGCCGCAGGACTCCTCTCGGTGCAGGGCGTCCAGGCACATCAGCTCGGCCAACTCCAGGTAGTCGACGACGCGGTTGGCCTTCTCCAGGGACTGGTTGAACTGCTCGCCGGAGCCGGGCACCCTGACGCGGCGCCAGAACTCCTCGCGGATCTCCGGGATCCTGGCGAGCGCCGTGCGCAGTCCGGCCTCCGTGCGGGCCATTCCGCAGTGTTCCCAGAGGAGTTCGCCGATCTCGCGGTGGAAGGAGTCGGGGGTGCGGTCGCCGTCGACGGCGAGCAGCAGGTTGATCCGGTCCTCGGTCTCCGCGACGGCCTCGGCGACGGCGGGGTGGGCGGCGTCCACGGGGCCCTCGTGCGGGTGGCGGGCGAGGTAGTCGTTGATCGTGGCGGGCAGGACGAAGTACCCGTCCGCCAGGCCCTGCATCAGGGCGGACGCGCCGAGCCGGTTGGCCCCGTGGTCGGAGAAGTTCGCCTCCCCGATCGCGAAGAGGCCGGGGACGGTGGTCTGGAGGTCGTAGTCGACCCAGAGCCCGCCCATCGTGTAGTGCACGGCGGGGTAGATCCGCATCGGTACCGTGTACGGGTCCTCGTCGGTGATCCGCTGGTACATGTCGAAGAGGTTGCCGTACTTCGCCTCGACGGCCTCGCGGCCCATCCGCTCGACGGCCTCGGCGAAGTCCAGGTAGACGCCCTGCCCGCCGGGCCCGACGCCGCGCCCCTCGTCGCAGACGTTCTTGGCCGCGCGGGAGGCGATGTCGCGGGGCACCAGGTTGCCGAAGGCCGGGTAGAGGCGCTCCAGGTAGTAGTCGCGCTCGTCCTCGGGGATCTCGGCGGCCGGGCGGTCGTCGCCCTTGGTCCGGGGGACCCAGATGCGGCCGTCGTTGCGCAGCGACTCGCTCATGAGGGTGAGCTTGGACTGGTGGTCGCCGGTGCGGGGGATGCAGGTGGGGTGGATCTGGGTGAAGCAGGGGTTGGCGAAGTACGCGCCGCGCCGGTGGGCCCGCCAGATCGCGGTGGCGTTGGAGTTCATGGCGTTGGTCGAGAGGTGGAAGACGTTGCCGTAGCCGCCGGTGGCCAGGACGACGGCGTCGGCGAAGTGGGTGCCGATCCGCCCGGTGACCAGGTCGCGGGTGACGATGCCGCGCGCCCGTCCGTCCACCACGACGAGGTCCAGCATCTCCGTGCGGGCGTGGAGTTCGACGTTGCCCGCGGCGATCTGCCGGGACAGCGCCTGGTACGCGCCGAGGAGGAGCTGCTGCCCGGTCTGGCCCCGGGCGTAGAACGTGCGCGAGACCTGGACGCCGCCGAAGGAGCGGTTGTCGAGCAGACCGCCGTACTCGCGGGCGAACGGGACGCCCTGGGCCACGCACTGGTCGATGATCTCGACGGAGATCTGGGCGAGCCGGTGGACGTTGGACTCCCGTGCGCGGAAGTCGCCGCCCTTGACGGTGTCGTAGAAGAGGCGGTGGACGGAGTCGCCGTCGTTGCGGTAGTTCTTCGCGGCGTTGATGCCGCCCTGGGCTGCGACCGAGTGGGCGCGGCGGGGCGAGTCCTGGAAGCAGAACTGGACGACGTGGTAGCCCTGTTCGGCGAGGGTGGCGCCGGCCGCTCCGCCGGCCAGGCCGGTGCCGACGACGATGACGGTGTGCTTGCGCCGGTTGGCGGGGTTGACGAGCCGGGCCTGGAAGCGGCGGGTGTCCCAGCGTTCGGCGACGGGGCCCTCGGGCGCCTTGGCGTCGACGAGCGGGTCGCCCGTGCGGTACTGCGCGTAGTCGGTCATGTCAGCTCACTACTCCCGTCATCACGGCGACGGGCACGGAGACGAATCCCGCCGTCAGCACGGCGGCGAGGAGGGTGGCGAGGGTGCGCAGGAGCCGGTCGCGGGCGGCGCTGCCGACGCCCAGGGTCTGCGCCGCGCTCCAGAAGCCGTGCCGGACGTGCAGGCCGAGGGCGAGCACGGCGATGATGTAGACGGCGTTGCCGTACCAGGTGGAGAAGGTGTCGACGACATTCCGGTAGGGGTGTCCGGGCTGGAATCCCCCGCTGTGCACGGTGCCGGTCGTCAGGTCGAGGATGTGCCAGACGATGAAGAGGGCGAGGATGACGCCGCCCCAGCGCATGGTCCGGGTGGCGTAGCTCGTGCGGGCCTTCCTGTGGATGTACGGGGCCGGCCGGGCCCTGATGTCGCGGCGGCTGAGCTGGTACGCCGAGACGCCGTGCAGCACGACGGCGGCGACCAGCACCGCCCGGACGATCCACAGCGCCCACTCCTCGTGCAGCACGGGGCCGCCCATGGTGCGCAGCCAGTGGGCGTAGCCGTCGAACTCGCCGGGCCCGAAGAAGATCTTGAGGTTGCCCGCCATGTGGGCGACCAGGTAGCCGAGCATGATCAGGCCGCTCACGGCCATGATCGCTTTCTTTCCGACGGTCGAGTCCCAGAGCGTCCGCGTCATCGACGGCCGTCGGTCCGTCCGCGTTGCCAATGCCATGGACACGACGGTAGGGGCGGAGCGTCCGATCGGTCCAAGACATGGTTCGGCTCATCTCCATAGGCGGTGCCTATGGAGGGAGGCTAGCGTCGGCGTATGCACTTCCAGCAGCTCGCCTACTTCGTGGCCGTCGCCGAGACCCGCCACTTCACCCGCGCCGCCGAGGCCGTGCACGTCTCGCAGCCCTCGCTCTCCCAGCAGATCCGGTCGCTGGAGAGCGAACTGGGCGCCGAGCTGTTCAGCCGGGCGCGGGGCAACATCGCCCTCACCGACGCGGGCGAGGCCCTGCTGCCGCTGGCCCGGCGCATCCTCGCCGACGCGGAGACCGCACGGCTGGAGGTCCAGGAGGTGGTCCGGCTGCGCCGCGGCCGGGTGCGCCTCGGGGCCACGCCGAGCCTCTGCACGGGGCTGCTGCCGGATGTGCTGCGCGCCTTCAACGACCGGCATCCGGGGGTGCGGCTGCTGCTGGAGGAGGGCGGCTCGCACGACCTGGTGCGCCAACTGGCGCGCGGGGCCCTGGACCTGGCGCTGGTGGTGCTGCCCCTGCCCGCGGCCTCCCCGGCGCTGACCCTGGTGGAGCTGCTCCACGAGGACCTGGTCGTGGTGTCGTCGGCGGCGGAGCCCGCACCGGGGCGCGGCGGCCGGGTGCGGATCGCGGACCTGCGGGGGGCGCCGCTGGTGATGTTCCGCCACGGCTACCACCTGCGGGAGCTGACCCTGGCCGCCTGCCGCGCGGAGGGGTTCGAGCCCTCGTTCACCGTGGAGGGCGGCGAGATGGACGCGGTGCTCGGTTTCGTACGCGCGGGGCTCGGCATCGCCGTGGTGCCGAGCATGTCCGCGGACCGGGCCGGCCTCGGCCTGCGGAAGACGCCGCTGGCGGGCCGGGGGCTGCGGCGCACGATCGCCCTGGCGCACCGCAGCGACGTGGCGCCGCCGCGGGCCGCCCGCGAGTTCCGGCGGATGCTGCTGGCCAGCGCCGCCCCGGAGCACGGCTGACCCGGCCCCGGCACGTGCGCCGCCGGGGCCGGGCCCGGGGGGGGGGGGGGGGGGGGGGGCGGGTGGGGGGGGGGGGGGGGGGGGGGGGGGGGGGGGGGGGGGGAGGGGGGGGGGGGGGGGGTGGGGG
>NZ_JBVJCD010000001.1:134548-265739 GCF_055588985.1 Streptomyces sp. NPDC041970 | reverse complement strand
ACTCCCACCCCCCCCCCCCCCCCCCCACCCCCCCCCCCCCCCTTCCCCCCCCCCCCCCCCCCCCCCCCCCCCCCCCCCCCCCCCCCCCCCGGCGCGGGGTCAGACCGCGTCGGCCAGGAGCAGGGTGTGGATGCGGTCCGGGGCGCCGGGCCGGGCGTAGTACCAGCCCTGGGCGGTGTCGCAGCCCAGGCGGCGCAGCTGTTCGGCCTGGGCCCCCGTCTCGACGCCCTCCACGGTCACGGCCAGTTCCAGGCTGTGGGCCAGGGAGACGATGCCCTCGACGATCTTCAGGTCGACCGGGTCCGCGGGGTGCTGCTGCATCCCCCGCGTGAAGGAACGGTCCAGCTTGAGGATGCTCACGGGCAGCCGGCGCAGGTTCGCCAGGTTCGAGTAGCCCGTGCCGAAGTCGTCCAGGGCGATGTCGACGCCCATCTCGGCGAGTTGCCTCAACGGCTTGAGCAGGTCGTCGTCGGCCCCGATCAGCGCCGACTCGGTGACCTCCAGGCAGAGGGCGCCCGGTTCGAGGCCGGAGCGCTCCAGGACGTCGACCGTCTCGGCGACGAGCCGGGGGTGGTGGAGCTGGGTCGGCGACAGGTTGACGTTGATCCGCAGCGGCCCGCCGTCGCTGTGACGTTCCTGCCAGAAGTTGGCCTGCCGGACGGACTCCTCCAGCACCCAGCGCCCGAGCGGCACGATGAGCCCGGTGCGCTCGGCGAGCGGGATGAACCGGTCGGGGCCGAGCACCCCGTGCTGCGGGTGGCACCAGCGCACCAGCGCCTCCGCGCCGTGCACGGAGCCGTCGCCCAGGTGCACGAGCGGCTGGTACTCGATGAAGAACTCGCCCCGGTCCAGGGCGGTGGGCAGCGCGGTGGTCAGCCCGTGCCGGGTGATGGCCCGCGCGTCGGACTCCGCGTCGGCGAGCTCGAAGCGGTTGCCGCCCGCCGCCTTGGCCCGGTACATGGTGATGTCTGCGCTGCGCAGCACCTCGGCGGCGGTGCGCTCCCCGGCGCGGCCCTCGACGATGCCGATCGAGCCGCGCACGGTCAGGTCCCGGCCGTCGATGCTGACGGGGGTGGCCAGGACCCCCAGGATGCGGCAGGCCAGCTCGTCCACATCGTCGGCGGTGTCCAGGCCGGTGGTGAGCGCCACGAACTCGTCGCCGCCGAGCCGGGCGACCATCTCGCCGGGCGCGGTGGCGCAGCTCTGGAGCCGGTCGGCGACCTCGACCAGCAACCGGTCCCCGGCCGCGTGGCCGAGGCTGTCGTTGATGGCCTTGAAGCCGTCGAGGTCGAGGTAGCAGAGGCCGAAGCGGGCGCCGCTCCCGGCCGCGAGCGCCTTCTCCAGCCGCTCGAAGAACAGGGTCCTGTTGGGCAGGCCGGTGAGCGCGTCGTGGGTGGCCTCGTACCGCAGCCGCAGGTTCAGCAGCCGCCGCTCGGTGGTGTCCTCCATGAGGGCGAGCTGGTATTCGGGGCGGCCCTCGGAGTCGCGGAGCAGCGAGACGGTGAGGTTGGTCCACAGGACGGTGCCGTCGTTGCGGTAGTACGCCTTCTCGACCCGGTAGTGGTCGCGTTCGCCGCGTACCAGCTCGTTGTAGTACTTCCACACCTGGGGCGAGTCCTCGGGGTGGACCCACTCGTTCAGCTTGTGGCTGAGGACGTGGTGCTCCAGACCGCCGAACATCTTGGTGAGGGTGTCGTTGACCTCCAGGACCTTCCCGTCCAGGTCGGCGATGCCGATGCCGATGGCGGCGTCCCGGAAGACCGCGCGGAACCGCGCCTGCGTGGCGTGCAGGGCCTCCTCCGCGTGCGAGCGGGCGGTCAGCGCCGAGCGGGCGATGGCCTCCTGCTCCGCCAGCGTGCGTTCGCGCAGGGCGCGGGAGAAGCCGGCGGCCATCGTGTGCTGGATACGGGCGCAGCGGGCCCGGCCGTCCTCGGTGGACAGCCCGCCGGGGCCGTTGCCCCCGCAGTACAGGACGAGGTAGGAGTCGACGACGCCGAGCGTGGAGCTGAGGGCGTCCGGGTGGGTGCAGTGCGCGTCGACCAGGGCCGCGCCGATCCGCTGGGCGGGCGAGGCGTCGAAGGGGTGGGCGTGCAGGACGGCGCTCAGCTCGCGTGCCAGGGGCAGCAGGTGCTCCTCGAACTCCGGCCGGGTCAACGATGTGGCGGTCAGGGGGAAGATGGCGCGGCTCCAGATTCTGGCGAATCTCCTGAGCCGGTCTTCCGGGCCGTCCGGTTCCGCGTCCGGCTCGCCGGACGCCTGGGCGGGAATGGTCACGCCTTGCGCCCAACCCCTGCGAAGCCCGAGAAGGCGAACGGGTCTTCCCCCTGCGGCGCCTGCGGGTCCTCGGGCCGCCACTCGGGCATCGACACCAGTCCCGGCTCGACCATGGCGAACCCGTCGAAGAACCGGGCGACCTCCTGGCGCGAGCGCATGACCAGCGGGGTGCGGATGGCGTGGTAGACGTCGACCATGCCGGCCGCCTCCTTCTCGGAGCGCGGGATGCCGTCGTAGGAGGCGTGGGTCAGCACGAGCAGGCTGCCGGGCGCCAGGGCGTCGCGCAGCGCGCGGACCGCGGCGCGCGGGTCGTCGGCGTCCTCGACGAAGTGGAGCACCGCGACCAGCAGCAGGGCCACCGGGCGGTCGAGGTCGAGCAGGGCGGTGACGCCGGGGTCGGTCAGGATCTCCTCGGGGCGGCGCAGGTCGGCCGAGGCGGCGACCGCGCGGTCGTCGCCCTCCAGTACGGCCTGGCCGTGGGCGACGGCGACCGGGTCGTGGTCGACGTACGCCACGCGGGCCTCGGGGTCGGCGCTCCGGGCTACCTCGTGGACGCTGCCGAAGGTCGGGATGCCGGAGCCGATGTCCAGGAACTGGGTGATTCCCTCGCCGACCGCGTAGCGGACGGCGCGCCGCATAAAGGCCCGATTGGCCTGCACGATCTTGGGAAGGCCGGGAAGGAACTCCATGGCCTTGCGCGCGACTTCCCGGTCGACCTCGAAATTGTGCGATCCGCCCAGATAGAAGTCGTACATGCGGGACACGCTCGGCACCGTAATGTCGGTGCCCAGCGGTGCCCAGGCGGGACGCTCCATCGATGTCTCCAACAAGTCGCCACGGCGGTCCGGCCATGTTCATGGTCAGTGTTGACCAGAGGTTACTGACCGTCCGCCAGGAGAGCGAGCGGAAACGGAAATCAGCGATCCGTTATTGGTCACACTCCAGCGGCATGTACGGATGAACCGTCGCTGCCCGTGCGCGGGCGGCGACGGACCGGAACTCCGCGCGCCCATTCCCGCCGATTCGGGGCCACTTGGGGCTCCTGGCCGGTTGTTCACGGCCGTGGCGGATATTCACCGGCGCCGGGAAGAAGTCGCCCGCGCCGACGGAAACGGCATGACGACTTCCGGCGGCCCTCTGGCGTCGCCCAGGGGCCGTCACGTTCCGGCGCACCGGGCGGCGGCGGCCTCTCGACGTAAACATGAATGGACCGTTGTCCCCACGATCAGGCGAATTATCCGCACCACCCGCGTGTCCTCGGGCAACCGGCTCCATGCTCGCCCTCGTGTACGGATTACTCACTGGGCGGCTCACCGCGGCCGCCGCGCTCCTCTGGCTGGCGGCCGTTCCGCCGCCCGCACACGCCGACAGTTGCGCGGTGGCCGCGGTCGGGCGGGACGGCGCCTCCGCGGTCGCCGTGGCGGGCGGCAGGGGCTGCGGGACGCACCCCCCGTCTCCTCACCCGCCGCGGCCGACACCCTCTCCCTCCTCACCGACGCCGTCGCCGACGCCGTCGCCGTCCCCGCCGCCCCCTTCACCGTCGCCGCCGCCTCCCCCCGCGCCGTCGCCCTCGCCCTCCGCGCTCCCGCCCCCGCCGCCCCCGCCGCGCCCGTCCCCCGCGCCTCCGCCGGCCGCCGCGCCGCCGATCGTCGCGCCGCCGCCGTCCCCGTCGCCGCAGCCCCCGCCCCCGCCCCCACCGGTCCGGGCCGTGCCGAAGCCCTCGCCGCGGGCCTCGGCGCACCCGGAGCCGCCGGAGGACCGGTCCGTGGCGCTGCCGGCGTACCGGGGGCTCACCCGCAAGCAGCCGCGGAGCGGGCCGTCGCTGGTGTCCCTGACCTTGTTGATCACCGCCCCGGCGGTCTTCGCCGTGGCCGTACTGCGACCGCGGTCACGCCGCTGACCAGGAGAGACGCATGTCCGAATGGATCGTGCTGAGCATTGCCATGGCGTCCGCCTGTGCGGTCGTCCTCACCATCGCCGTCCTCAACAACCGCCGGCTCGGCGACGACGACGACCCGTCACAGACGCCCGACGTCATCGAGTACATGACGATGATGATCGGCGTGGTGTACGCGATCGTCCTGGGCCTGGCCATCGCCGGGGTCTGGGAGGGGCGCGGCGCCGCCCAGGAGTCCGTGCGCCTGGAGGCGCAGGCGCTGCACGAGGTGCGGGCCCGCGTCTCCGTCTACCCGGCCGAGGTCCGCGACCGCGTCCGGGCCGACGTCGACGCCTACGTCGACCACGTGGTCCACGAGGAGTGGCGGGTGATGTCCGAGCGGGGCGAACTCACCGCGCGCGGCGCGGAGCTGCTGGACCGGGTGCGGGCGGATGTGACCGACTACCGGCCGAGGGACGACCACGAGGGGCAGGCCTACCAACCGCTGGTCGACCAGGTGGCGGCCGCGGACGACGCCCGCGGCTCGCGGGGGCAGAACGCCGGGGCGACGATGCCCGGCGTGGTCTGGTTCGGCCTGATCACCGGCGCGCTGGTGACCGTCGGGCTGATCTTCGCCCTCCAGATCCGCAGAACCTTCCGCGAACTGCTCCTGGCGGGCCTCTTCAGCGTGCTGATCGCCTTCCTGCTCTTCCTGATCTGGGCCTTCGACTCGCCTTTCGGCCGGGGTATCGCGGCCACCACCGCGCCGTTCGTGGACCTGTTCCCGGAGGTCGCCCGCTGACGCCCCGCCCCCGGTCGGTGAGCCGGTCGGGGGAGCGCGCTGACCCATTCGCCGGACCCCGATCGCGGGTGGCGGGCCCCGCTCCTAGCGTGTCGGGCATCGAGGTGCATTTTTCCCGTCATGTGGAAATCGTTCCGCAGACTGCCCCTCGGGGAACCCGGAGGATTCACCATGCGCGCGATACGTCTCGCACCGCTCGCCCTGTTCGGCGTCGGCGCCCTGGCCCTGCTGGTCCCGCCCGCCGCCCACGCCGCGCCGGACGGAGCCACCAGCACGTTCAACCCGACGATCACCCCTTCGGTCATCGCGCCGGGCGGCCGGGTGACCCTCGGGTCCGGCGGGTGCACCGGCGAGACGACCGTCACCTCGGGCATCTTCGACACGACCGTCATCCCGAGCGGCGGCACGACCGCCACGGCCACCATCGACGCGGACGCCCGCCGGGGCGCCGTGTACGCCGTGACGTTCGCCTGCGGTTCCACGGGCACCGCGCGCAGCGTCAACCTGACGATCACCGGCGGCGCCACGAGCACCCCCACCAGGAGGCCCACCACCGTCCCGACCGTCAGCTCCACGGCCCTCGTGCCCGGCGGCGTACGCGGCGGCCTCGGCGGGAGCTCCGGCACGACCGACACCCTGGAGTTCGCCGGCGGGGCGGCCCTCGTCGCCGCCGCCACCGCGGGCGGCCTCTACTTCACCCGCCGCCGCGGCAGCACCGGCCGCCGGCACTGACCGCGCGACGTGCGGTGCACGGCAGTCGCCCCGAGTCCTGGTCCAGGGCTCGGGGCGACGGGCGTATCGGGCCGGGCGGGAGGCGCGACGCCTCAGAACGCCGCATGGCTGGTCCGCCGGCGGCGGGCGAGGAACACCGCCCCGCCGACGGCGGCCGCGGCCACCAGGCCGCCGCCGACCCGCGTCTCCACGGAGCTGGGGCCGATCGAGCCGCCGAGCCCGCCCTGCGCGCCGTTGCCGGCGAGCACGGTGAACTTGTGCGTCGCGATCCGGTCGTTGTCGCTGCACTTCACGGAGAGGTGGTAGTGCCCCGGCGTGGTGGTGGGGCGGATGTGGGCCCTGGCGTACCCGGTGCCGCCCGCGGAGAGTTCGGTCGTCGGGAACGCGTTCGACCAGACCTTGCCGCCGTGGCCGCAGCCCTGCGCGGTGATCTTCAAGGTGGCGCCCTGGTGGACCGCGTACGGGGTGACGGTGACGTTGCTCGGGCCGTTGGTGGCCGCGGCCATGGGGGCCGCGAGGCCGACGGCCGCGAATGCGGTCGCGGTGACCGCGAGAACGCGTGAAGCACGCATCGTGATGAACCTCCAGCGGGAAACGCCCCGGAGGCTTCTCCTCCGGAATGGATCGACGAGAACGCCTCCCAGGACGAACACTCGTCAGCGGACGGGGGGCACGCACCTCGGCGCTGCTCCACCCCGGTGACCCGACACGCCGTGCGCGGACCGCGCGAACTGACGGAGGCGCAGGTCACGGGGTGTCAGAAGTTTTATCCGCTCATTACTCCGATGGGCACGGGCCCGCCGTCGCCCGGTCCGGGCCGCCACCCGTTCGCCCCGCCCTGATCGCCGCCCGCCCGCGGCGCCCCTAACGTTCACAGCGTCGCGACGAAGGGAGAACCATGGGCCGGGACTACGCCGGGGACCGGCGGACCGGACGCGTGCCCTGGGGCGCGGTCGCCCTGGTGCTGCTCACCGGTCTCGCGCTCATGCGCAACGGCACGGGGTTCGGCGACGCGGGCCCGCCGCAGCCCGCCGCGGCGGCCTCGCTCGACCTCGGCGGGCGCGCCGAGGCGCCGGCCGCGCGGGGCGGGCCGGTGCGGCCGCTCCCGTACGCCCCGGCCTCCCGCGTGAAGATCCCGTCCATCGACGTGGACGCCCCCATCGTGGACGTGCACCTGGACGCCGAGGGCTGGATCGACGCACCGCCCGCCGAGGACCCCAACCTCGCCGGCTGGTACCAGAACGGCATCGCCCCCGGACAGCGCGGCACCGCCGTGGTCGTGGGCCATGTCGACAACCTGTCCGGCCCCGCGGTCTTCTACGGCCTCGGCTCGCTCCGCAAGAGCCACCGCGTCGAGGTCGCCCGCTACGACGGGCGGGTCGGGGTCTTCGAGGTGTACGGCGTGGAGGTGTTCTCCAAGGACGACTTCCCCGGCCCCAGGGTCTACGGCGACACCGGCCACGCGGAGCTGCGGGTGATCACCTGCGGCGGGGCCTACTCGAAGGCGGGCGGCTACGACGGCAACGTGGTGGTCTTCGCCCGGCTGGTCGACACCCGTTGACCGGGTCGCGGCCCCCGCGCCCCGGTCGGCGGCCGGGGCGCGGGGGTGCGGCTCAGACCCGGTGCGGCACCGTGATGCGGTAGCCGGCGTCCAGCAGCCGGGGGAGGTAGCGGCGCAGGGCCTCGACGCTCTGCGTGCGGTCGCCGCCCGCGTCGTGCGCGAGGACGACGACGCCGGGGGCCGCCCCGCCCAGCACGCGGCGGACGATCGTGTCCGTTCCGGGAGTCCTCCAGTCGAGCGAGTCCACGGTCCAGGCCAGCGGTTCCATGCCCAACTCGGCGCCGATCTCGAAGGAGTTGCGGTTCCACGCGCCGTACGGGGCCCGGTACCACAGCGGCGGGGCCCCCAGCGTCCCGTGCACCACCTCGCTGGTGCGCCCCAGCTCGTCGCGGATGGCGGAGCGGGAGAGCGGGGGGACGAGCGGGTGCGACCAGGTGTGGTTGCCCACGACGTGGCCGTCGTCCGCCATCTCGCGCAACAGGTCCCGGTTGCCGTCGGCCATCTCGCCGCAGACGAAGAACATCGCCCGGACCCGGTGCTTGCGCAGGGTGGCCAGGATGTCGGGGGTGTACAGCGGGTCGGGCCCGTCGTCGAAGCTGAGGACCATCGCGTGCCCGATGTCGGGGAGGTGTTCGAAGGGCCGGGTGCGCACCGGCGGCCGGCCGGGTCCGAACGGGGGCGGCTGGTTCGCCGTCATGGGCCGCAGGCGGTACGGGGTGGGTCTGCCCCGGACGCCCGCCGGGGGTCCCGCCGCGGCGGGCGGGGCGCCCGTGCCCCGGACGGCACGGGTGGGCGTCGACGCCGGATCGGCGAAGACCAGGTGCGGGACGGTGGCGGCGCCGAGGCCGAGGGCGACCCTCAGCAGGGTGCGGCGCTCGGGGCCGGTGTGCTCACTTCTCATGGCCAACTGCTCGCACGGCCGTGCCCCCGCCCCGGCCGCCGACACCGGCCCCCGTCCGTTTTGCACCCGATCGACGCAGCCCCGCGCGGGGCCGGGCGACCCGGCCGCGTACGCCCGGCGGCGGCGCGCCGAGCCCGGCCCCCGGAGGGAGGCCGGGCGCCGGGGGCTACTTCCCCATGACGAGCCCGTCCGCCTCCGCTCCCCGGCCCAGGACCACGCGGCGGATGCGGTCGCGGACCTCGCGCAGATGCTCGGCCCCGGCGTCCAGGGAGGCGTTCACGTTGACGGCGCGCCCGGTGGCCGGGTCGTACCACTGCGGGACGAACTCCGCCTTCGCCACGGTCCAGCGGCCGCCGGGCTCGGAGGGCGGCGCGAAGGTGAAGCGGCCCATCGAGCTCTGGTTGCCGCGGGGGTCCTGGACGCCCTCGTGGTTGATCATCGCCCCGGCGATCTGGTCGCCCATGCCGTAGACGACCCAGACGCCGTTGACCTTCTCGTACGCCTGCGGCACGTGGGCGTGGGTGCCGACGACGAGGTCGACGTCGGGGCGGCCGGCGTCGGTCGAGGCGGTGAGGCGGCGGGCCAGTTCGAGCTGCCGGCCGTCGGGCTCGTCCTGCCATTCGGTGCCCCAGTGGGCGGAGAGCACGACGACGTCGGCCCCCGCCCGGCGGGCGGCGCGGGCCTCCTCGACGATGCGCCGTTCGTCGATCAGGTTGACCGTCCACGGCTGGTCGGCCGGGACCGGGACGTCGTTGATCCCGTAGGTGTACGCGAGGTGGGCGACCTTGGCCGCGCCCTTGCCGGGCCCGGCGGCGAGGATCGTGGGACGGGCGGCCTCGGCGGCGGAGCGGGCGGACCCGGCGTGCCGGACGCCCGCGTCGTCCAGGGCGTCGAGGGTGCGGCGCACGCCCTCGGCCCCGTCGTCGAGGGTGTGGTTGGAGGCGGTGGAGCAGGAGTCGTACCCGGTGGCGCGCAGCGCGGCGGCGACCTCCGGCGGCGATCTGAAGCTCGGGTAGCCGGTGTAGGGGCCGCCGGCCTTCCCGTAGACGGTCTCCATGTGGCAGAGGGCCAGGTCCGCGCGGGAGACGACCGGGGCGACGCCGGCCAGCATCGGGGCGAAGTCGTAGCCCCGGCCGTCCGCGTCGGCGGCGGCGCGGTCGATGACGGAGGAGTGGGGCAGGACGTCGCCCGAGGCGAGGAGGGTGAAGGGGCGGGGCCCTTCGGCGTCCTGGCCGCCGGAGCCCCGCGCGGCGGGCGCCTCGTCGGGCTCGGGGGCGGGCGGTCGCTGCCCGGCGCAGCCGGTGGCCGCGGCGAGCAGCAGGGCGATGGCGGCCGCCACGCCCGGTCGGATGGGCTGGGTCATCTGCTCGACTCCCTGGAGGGATCATTACGACCACATGACCACACATATCTTCATACCGGTCGTGCAAGGAGCATGGCCGCACACCTAGCTGAACTGGTCGTACCGACCGACCCGCACGGCCCCTCGACCGTTCACCGCACCATTCGCCGCACTGAGCGACCGCTCGTCGCACACCTCGGCACACCGCCTGTTCCCGCGCCCGCGCATGGGGTCGGATACGCCCGTCGGCAACGGAGAGCCGGCGGCGACGGCGGGAGAGGGCGTCCATGAAGAGCACGGCGACGACCGATGAACGGGCCATCGCGGAGTTGCAGCGGGAACACGGCCCCGCCCTGTTCCGCTTCCTGCTCGGCCTGACGTTCGGGGACCGGCAGCGCGCCGAGGACCTGGTGCAGGAGACCCTCGTCCGGGCCTGGCAGCACCCCGAGGCCTTCGCCGCGCCCTACGCGTCGATGCGGCCGTGGCTGTTCACCGTCGGCCGCCGCCTCGCCATCGACGCGCGGCGCTCCCGGCAGGCCCGACCGGTCGAGGTCGGCGACACGGTGCTGGAGAGCACCCCCGCTGCCCAGGACACCGCGGACGCGGCCGTCCGCGCCCTGGACGTGCGCGAGGCGGTCCGCACGCTCAGCCCCGAGCACCGGGCGGTGCTGGTGCAGATCTACTTCCGCGGGCTGAGCGTCGGCGAGACGGCCGCGGCGCTCGGAATCCCCGCCGGCACGGTCAAGTCCCGCTCCTACTACGCCCTGCGGACGCTGTCGCGCACGCTGCCCGGCTACTCCCCCAGATCCTCGGCGCGGACCAGCGCGAGCAGGTCCGGGGCCTCGGCCACCTCCGCGTAGAGGCGGGTGCAGCCGTCGCAGCGCCAGAGGTGGCGTGCCACGCGGCCGGCCTCCCCCGCGTCCAGCGCGTCCAGGACGTACGCGCCCAGCAGCGGGCGGACATGCGGGTCGTCACCGGGCCCGGCGCTCATCACGGCCTCGTCTCCTCGGACCTGTCGTCCCCTTCTGCCCACGCGGGGCGTCCGCCCCCGGTTCACCGCCGCGTGAAGCCCGTGCCGAACGAGGAAGGAGGCGAGCGGGATGCGTCCCGAGGACCCCGAGGACGGTGCCGCGACGGGCGGGACCGGCGGCTCCGGACCGCCGGTGCCGATGACCTGGCCGGCCACCGGGTACGTCGCGGACGAGCTGCTGCGGAGCGGCGATCCGACCGGGCCGGCGACCCTGGAGTTCCCGCGTGGCGACCGGGGCCGCCGCTGGGGGCGCCTGGCCGTCCACCTCTGCCGAACCGGGGTGCACGGGCTCAGGAACCGTGCACCCCCGCCCGGTACTTGGGCAGTCTCACCGTGACCTTCATGCCCGCCCCGACGCCGGTCTCGATGACGAGCCCGTAGTCGTCCCCGTAGACCTGGCGCAGCCGCTCGTCCACGTTGAGCAGCCCGATGCCGGTGGAGGCGCCGCCCTCGCCCCGCAGGACCTGCCGGAGCCGTCCGGGGTCCATGCCGGTCCCGTCGTCCTCGACGACCACTTCGGCCTCCGACCCGGCGTCCAGGGCGCTGATGGTGATGCGGCTGCGGGTGACCGCCCCTTCCAGACCGTGCTTGACGGCGTTCTCCACCAGCGGCTGGAGGCACAGGAACGGCAGCGCGACCGGCAGCACCTCCGGGGCGACCTGGAGGGTCACGGCGAGCCGATCGCCGAAGCGGGCGCGGACGAGCGCGAGATACTGGTCGATGGAGTGCAACTCGTCCGCCAGAGTGGTGAACTCCCCGTGCCGGCGGAACGAGTAGCGCGTGAAGTCCGCGAACTCCAGCAGCAGTTCACGCGCCTGCTCGGGGTCGGTGCGGACGAACGAGGCGATGGCGGCCAGCGAGTTGAAGATGAAGTGCGGGGATATCTGCGCGCGCAGCGCCTTGATCTCGGCCTCGATGAGCCGGGTGCGGGAGCGGTCGAGCTCGGCCAGCTCCAACTGCACGCAGACCCAGCGCGCCACCTCCCCGGCCGCTCGGGCCAGCACCGCCGACTCGCGCGGGGCGTAGGCGACGAGCGCGCCCAGCACCCGGTTGTCCACGGTGAGCGGGACGGCGACGGCCCAGCGCAGCGGGCAGTCCAGGTCGTCGCACCCGCTGTCGAAGGCGGTGTCGCGGCCGTTGTCCAGCAGCCCCCGGAGGTGGTCCATCACGTCCTGCCCGTGGTGCCGGCCCGCCCCGTCCCAGACCAGCACCCGGTCCCGGTCGGTGAGGCAGAGGGCGTCGGTGCCCAGCAGGGAGCGCAGGCGGCGCGCGGCGCGGCGGGCGCTCTCCTCGGTGAGGCCGGCGCGCAGCGGCGGGGCGGCGAGGGAGGCGGTGTGCAGGGTCTCGAAGGTGGCGTGCTCGACGGGGGTGCCGACGTCGCTGGGGCGCGCGGGGCGGGCGGTGCGGCGGCCCAGCAGGAACGCCCCGCCGAGGAGCAGCGCGAGCAGGGCGGCGACCGAGGCCCCGGTCACCGCTCCCTCCCCGCACGCGCCGCGGTGAGGGCTTCGGGCAGGTGGAAGCGGGTCATGGCCGCGTTGGTGCCGGGCGGCACGCGCCCCGGAGTGGCGAGGGAGACCAGGACCATGGCGAGGAAGCCCACGGGGACGGACCACACGGCGGGCCAGGCGAGCAGCGCGTGCGGCCAGCCGGGCGGACGGACCGCGCCGCTGACCGTGACGGCCACCGCGAGGAGGGCGGAGCCGCCGCCCAGCAGGAGGCCCGCGACGGCCCCCGGCGGGGTGAGCCGCCGCCACCAGATGCCGAGGACGAGCAGGGGGCAGAAGGAGGAGGCGGAGACGGCGAAGGCCATGCCCACCGCGTCGGCCACCGGCACCCGGCTGACCAGCAGCGAACCGGCGAGCGGCGCCGCGATGGCGAGGACGGTGGCGAGCCGGAAGTGGCGCACGCCCCGTGCGGGCAGGACGTCCTGGGTGATGACCCCGGCGACGGCCATGGTGAGCCCGGAGGCGGTGGACAGGAACGCGGCGAACGCCCCGGCGGCGATCAGCGCCCCGAGCAGGTCGCCGCCGAGACCGCCGATGACGCGGGCGGGCAGCAGCAGGACGGCGGCGTCCGCGTCGCCGCCGTGGCGCAGCTCGGGCGTGTAGAGCCGGCCGAGCGCCCCGTAGAGCGGGGGCAGCAGGTAGAAGAGGCCGACCAGGGCGAGGACGGCGACGGTGGTGCGGCGGGCGTCGCGCCCGTTGGGGCTGGTGTAGAAGCGGACGACGACGTGCGGCAGGCCCATGGTGCCGAGGAAGGTCGCCGCGATCAGCCCGTAGGTGGCGTACAGCGGGTGGTCGGCGCGGAAGACGGTGAGCTGGTCGTCGAAGCTGATCCGGGGCCTCCCGTCGCCCTGCCAGGCCAGGACGAGGAAGAGCGCGGGGACCAGGAGGGCGGTGAGTTTCAGCCAGTACTGGAAGACCTGGACGAACGTGATGGAGCGCATCCCGCCCGCGGCGACGGCGGCGGTCACGACGGCGGCGACGAGCACGCCGCCGAGCCAGCCGGGCGCACCGGTGAGGGCGTGGAGGGTCAGCCCGGCGCCCTGGAGCTGCGGCACCAGGTAGAGCCAGCCCGCCCCGACGACGAAGGCGCTCACCAGCCGGCGGACCGGCCGCGACTCGAGCCGCCCCTCGGCGAAGTCCGGCAGGGTGTACGCCCCCGAGCGGCGCAGCGGCGCGGCGACGAAGACCAGCAGCACCAGGTATCCGGCGGTGTAGCCGACCGGGTACCAGAGCATGTCGGGGCCGTGGACGAGGACGAGTCCGGCGACCCCGAGGAAGGAGGCGGCGGAAAGGTACTCGCCGCTGATGGCCGCGGCGTTGAGGCGGGGGCGCACGGTGCGGGAGGCCACGTAGAAGTCGGAGGTCGTCCGGGAGACGCGCAGGCCGAAGCCGCCGACGAGGACGGTGGCGAGGACGACCAGGGCCACGGCCGCCCAGGACGCCGCGGGGGCGGGGGCGTTCACGGGGCGGGGCGGCCCTCCACCAGCCGGGCGAAGTCGCGTTCGTTGCGTTCGGCCCGGCGGACGTACCACCGGGCGGCGAGGACGAGCGGCGGGTGGGCGGCGAAGCCGAGCACCCCCCAGACCAGGGCGGAGCTGTCCAGCGCGGCGAACAGGAGGGGCAGGGCGCCCGCGACGAGGGCCAGCGCGCCGAAGACGGTGAGGGCGGCCCGGAGTTGGCCGCGCATCAGGGAGCGTACGTAGGCGCCGCCGAGGGCGGTCTGCTCGTCGATCTCCGACTGGGTGCGGTAGCGGGGCAGCGGGCGCACCCGCCTCGGCTCCCCCGTGACCACTTCCCGCCGGGGGGATGGCTCTGCGGACATGGGCCCGGAGTGTAGGCGTCGGCGCACCGCACTGGGAAGGCGTCCGGCCCGCGGGCCGCCCGGATCAGCGTCCGCCCTGACGCATCAGCAGGTCGCGCAGGGTGCGGGCGTGCCGGCGGCTGACGGCCAGCTCGGCCTCCCCGACGCGTACGCTCATCGCGCCCGCGTCCAGGCGCAGTTCGTCGATCCGTCCGAGGGCGACGAGGTGGCGGCGGTGTATGCGCACGAAGCCGCGCGAGCGCCAGCGGTCCTCCAGCGTGGTGAGGGGGATGCGGACGAGGTGGCTGCCGGTGGACGTGTGCAGGCGGGCGTAGTCGCCCTGCGCCTCGGCGTAGGCGATCTCGTCGACCGGGACGAAGCGGGTGACGCCGCCGAGCTCGACCGGGATCTGGTCGCCCGCACTGTCGTGGACGGGGGCGGACCGCTCCCCCACCTGTTCGGCGACCCGGCGCACGGCCTCGGCGAGGCGTTCGCGGCGGACCGGTTTGAGGACGTAGTCCACCGCCTTGAGGTCGAAGGCCTGGACGGCGAAGCCCTCGTGCGCGGTGACGAAGACGATGAGCGGGGGCGCGGCGAACCCGGCGAGCAGTTGGGCGACGTCGAGGCCGGTGAGTCCGGCCATGTGGATGTCGAGGAAGACGACGTCGATCGCGGCGGGGTCGCCGGGGCCGGCCTCCACCGCGCCGCCGATGCGGCGCAGTGCCTCGGTCGCGCCGGTGGCGCCCTCGGCGCTGCGGACGCGCGGGTCGGCGCGCAGGAGGTACAGCAGCTCCTCCAGGGCGGGTTGTTCGTCGTCGACGGCGAGTACGCGCAGCATGAGGCCGGAGTTTAAGGGCTGTCCCGCGTCGTCCCCGGTGGATCGGCGCGCGGCGTCGGACGCGGTGCATCGCGAGGCGGGGAACGTCCGCGTACGGGAGGTGTTCGGGCGCTGCGACAACACGGCGAGGCGCGGTAGCCGTCGTCGCGTGCCCGCCAGGGCGTAGGGGGCAGCCCTGCGGGGTGCGGGCGTTTCGGCGCGGGTGGTGCGCGCCTGTCCCCGGCCGCCCCGCGCCTCACTTCAGGAACTTGGAGAGCCTGCGGTCGGCCAGCGGTTTCCCGCCGGTCTGGCAGGTGGGGCAGTACTGGAGCGAGGAGTCGCTGAAGGAGACCTCCAGGATGGTGTCCCCGCAGACCGGGCAGGCCTCGCCGGTCCGCCCGTGGACCCGCATCCCGCTCCTCTTCTCGGCCTTGAGCTTCCCGGCCTCCACCCCGCTGGAGCGGGCCACGGCGTCCTGGAGGGTGGAGCGCAGGGCGGTGTACAGGCGGGTGGTGTCCTCCTCGCCGAGGTCGGCGGTGCGTTTGAAGGGGGACATCCGCGCCACGTGCAGGATCTCGTCGCTGTAGGCGTTGCCGATGCCCGCGATGATCGACTGGTCGCGCAGCGCCCCCTTGATCTGGCGGCGCGCGTCGGCGAGCAGCGCGGCGAACGCGTCGCGGTCGAAGGAGTCGGCGAGCGGGTCCGGGCCCAGGCGGGCGATGCCGGGGACGTCCATCGGGTCGCGGACGAGGTGGACGGAGAGGCGTTTGGCGGTGCCCATCTCGGTCAGGTCGAACCCGTCGCCGTCCGCGGTCACCAGCCGCAGGGCGAGCGGGCCCTTGCCGGGGCGGGGCGGGGCGGCGGGGAAGGAGTCCTGCCAGCGCAGCCAGCCGGCCCGTGCGAGGTGGACGCACAGATGCAGCCCGCCCGCCTCGATGTCGAGGAACTTGCCGCGCCGGGCCACCGAGGCGACGGTCGCGCCCTCCAGGGCGGTGAGCGGCGGGTCGTACGTCTTCAGGACGCTGATCGCCAGCGGCAGGACGCGGACGATCTCCTTGCCGGTCAGGTGGTCGTCGAGGAAGACCCGCAGGGCTTCGACTTCGGGCAGCTCGGGCATGTCTCCAGCCTGCCGCAGCCGGGGGGCGGCCGCCCGCCAGGACGCCGCGCCCCGCCGCACGGCACGGCCTCCGGGTGGTCGGAGTCGCGGCGGTACGCGGGTGGCGGTCGCCCTCGGGCCCGCCGCCGTGTCGCGGCCCGCCCGGCTCAGGGCCCCCCGCCGGTCGCGCGGCGCTCGGGGACGCGGAAGGCGCAGAACACGCATTTGCCGCTGCCTCGGGCCTCCACACCCCAGACGTCGGCGAGCAGGTCGACCAGCATCAGGCCGCGCCCCGACACCCCGGACTCCCCCGCGTCCCGGCGCCGGGGCAGGGCGCTGGAGCGGTCCTCGACGTCGACGCGCAGCCGCCGCTCGGGGCCGGTGAGCACCCGGACCGTCACGACCGCGCCGCCGTCGGTGTGCATGAGGGCGTTGGTGATCAGTTCGTCGGCCGCCAGCTCGATCTCGTCGGCGCGGTCCTCGGCCCCCCACGCGCGGACGGCGGCCCGGATCATGTGACGGGCGGAGCTGAGCGCCTCCGGATCGTTCTGGGCGACGTGCTGCTGGAGCCGGCCGCCCGGCTGGGGGGCGTGGGCGGTCCGGCGGCGCAGCAGCAGGAGGGCGACGTCGTCCTGGCCGCCGCGCCCGTCGACGGCCTCGCAGAGCTGGTCGGCCAGGCGCTGGAGGTCCTGGGGGCCGTTGGTGACGCGGGTGCAGAGCAGGTGGATGCCCTCGTCGAGGTCGGAGCCGGGCAGCTCGACCAGGCCGTCGGTGAACAGGATCATCGTCTGGCCGGGATCCAGCTCGACGGTCTCGACCGGGTACTCCAGGCGGCCGAACTCCGCCGAGAGGCCGAGCGGCAGCCCGCCCTCGGCGGGCATCCTGCGGCAGCTGCCGTCCACGTCGCGCACCAGCGGGTCCATGTGCCCGGCGCGGACGACCTGGAGGACCCCGGTGGTCAGGTCGGCCTCGACGTAGGTGCAGGTGGCGAAGCGGTCGGTGTCCAGCTCGTCGAGGAAGACGGAGGCGCGGGCCATCACCGTGGCCGGGCTGTGCCCCTCGGCGGCGTAGGCGCGCAGGACGATCCGCAACTGGCCCATGACGGCGGCGGCGTGGGTGTCGTGCCCCTGTACGTCCCCGATGACGGCGCCGACGCGGCCGCTGGGCAGCGGGATCAGGTCGTACCAGTCGCCGCCGATGTCCTGGCCGAGGCGGGCCGCGCGGTAGCGGACGGCGACCTGGGCCCCCGGCACGGCCGGGATGCGGCGCGGCAGCATCGCCTGCTGGAGCCCCTCGGCGAGGTCGTGCTCCTGTTCGTAGAGCATCGCCCGCTGGAGGCTCTGGGCGATCGAGGTGCCGAGCGCCATGAGCAGGTTGCGCTCGTCGGCGTTGAAGCCGGCCTTGTCGCCGTAGAGGAGGCCGAGTGCGCCGATCGGGCGGGCCTGGGCGATCAGCGGCAGGTAGGCGGCCGAGGTGATCCGCAGACGGCTGACGCGGGGCCACAGGTCCGGGTAGGAGGCGGCGAAGTCGTCGGCCGACTCGATGAAGCGCGGGGCGAGGGTCCGGACCACTTCGCTCATCGGGTCCTGCTCGTCCACTCGGGTGTAGCGGGCGCCGGGCCGGTTCGCGCCGTCGGGGCCGTCGGCCACGAGGTGGATGCGGCCTGACTCCAGCAGGCCCATGACGAGGCCGGCGGCGCCGAGGTGGGCCAGCCCCTCGGAGTTCTTGAGGACGGCGATGACGTCCTTCACGGTGCGGGCGTGCGCGAGCGCGGCCGTGGCGCCCTGGACCAGGCCGGTGCGCCGGCGCCGCTCGTCGTCCAGCTCGCGCCGGGCGGTGGAGTCGGCCAGCTCCTGGGTGGCGTCGCGGACGATGCCGATGATGCGCCGGGGGCGGCCCGTCGCGTCCCGCCGCACGAAGCCCTGGGTGTGGGTCCAGCGCGGGGTGCCGTCGCGCCGCTGGATGCGGAAGTACGCCCCGTAGTTCGCGCGGCCGCTCTTGAGGGCCTGGGACACCATCGCGTCCAGGCGTACGCCCTCGTCCCTCGGCACCCGCCGCGCGAGCGAGGCCGGCCGGTCGTCGTACTCGTCCGGGGTCAGGTCGAACACGTCGAGGGCCGGTCGGTCCAGGTGCATGAGGCCGGTGTCCAGATCCCAGTCGAAGCTGCCCATGCGGTTCAGGGCGAGGCTGAGGTCCGGGTGGGCGGGCCAGTCGTCGGGGCGGGACGGGGCGCCCGCTGCCCGATCATCCATGGAGGCCACTCTGTCACCCTCTGTCCGATTCTTCGAGCGGTCCGCCCGGCATCCGGGGGACGCGGGGCGGATCGATCCGCCGGGCGGGCGCGGTCGGCGCGCCGTGCGGGGTCAGCCGGCGAACGGCTCGGGGGCGTCGGGCTCCAGGTGCTCGTCCGGCTCGCCGGGGAAGACCTGCGTCGGCTCGGGCACCGCGTCGGGGTCGCCCTCCTCCTCGAACTCCCACGGCTCCCCCGGCGGCAGGGTGCCGGGGTCGTCGGGCGGCTCGGTGCCGGGGCCGCCGTCCGTCGGCGGGCAGCCGGGGTCCTCGGGGGACGAGGACGGCGGGCAGTCGGGCGCCTCGTCCGGGGCGGAGGGGGAGGCGGACTCGGCGGGGCCGGTGGGGTCCGGGAGGAACGGAGCGTCACCCGGCTCGAACGGCGGCGGGTCCTCCGGGGTCCGGTCGCGTCCGCCGCCGTCGCCGACGGTCCGCTCGATCCAGGTGCCGTCGTCCGTGTCCGCGATGACGAGGGCGGTGAGCACGTCGGCGCTGGGCTCGACGACCACGGTCCGCCCGGGGTCGAAGCCGGGCCAGCGCTCGCCCCGGTGGGCGGCCTTCCCGTCGGCGGCCGCGGGCCGCTCCAGCGGGTTGCCGCAGGCGCAGCGGACGCGCGGCAGCCCCCGGCCGTCGACCAGGACGGCGGTGCCCGCCTGGAGCACGGCCTGGAAGGCGGTCGCCGAGCCGGAACCGTAGCCGTGGCCGGTGACCCGTACGTCGGCGCGCAGGACGACGGGGGTGAGCGAGCGGAGGTAGCCGGGGACCTGTACGGCCTCGATGCCGGCCGCCCCGGCGAAGGCGCTCGCCTTGTCCTCGTGGTCCGTCAGGAGGCGGATCTGCCGTGCGACGTCGCACGAGGGCGTGGACCGGGCGCCGCCGTAGAGGCCGGGCGACGCGCCGGAGACCGGTCGGGCCGGCCGCGGGGCGGGCGGCGCCCCGGTGTCCGGCGCCGCCGGGGGCGTCGGGGAGGGCGCCGTCCGTACGGTCGACGCGGTGAAGGGGCCGGGGCCGGGGGCCCCGAGCGGCTGGAGGAGCACGTCCTCGGCCACGGCGGCGGCGGTGGTGGTGCCCTTCGCCGTCCGCTCTCCCCCGCCGCCGCAGCCGGCCGCGGCGAGGAGCACCCCGGCGGACAGCGCGGCGGTCACGGCGCGCCGGAAACGTCTGGATGAGCGCACAGGGCTCTCCCGCCTCCCGGTGGATCGGATGGATGTCACCATCTGTGCCGCACCGGGCACCGGCCCGCAAGCGGACGGACCGCGCCTTGAACGCGCTCAGCGGGTCGCCTAGGCTCGAAACACCGACCATGGGACACGGTCACACCGGGCCGCCCGCGCCAGGGGGACGCATGACCACGCTCACCTACCCCGAAGTCGGGGCCACCCGCCTCGGCCCGCTCCCCGGCGGCTACCACCACCTGCGCCACCGCGTCCGGGTCGGCCGGGGAGCGGCCGACCTCGCCGCCGCCGGCGCGGCCATCACCGAGTGGCGGATGCACCGCGCCTCGGGCGCGCGGGTCCGCGCCTCCGCGCGACGCGCGGAGCCAGGCGGGCGCGTACGGGTGTCCCTGGGCATCGGCCCCCTGCGCCTGACCGCCCCCTGCGAAGTGGTCTGGACGGCGTACGGGGAGGAGGGGCGCACCGGTTTCGGCTACGGCACGCTGCCCGGCCACCCCGAGCGCGGCGAGGAGAGCTTCGTGGCGGACCTCGCGGACGACGGCACGGTGTGGTTCACGGTCACGGCCTTCTCCCGCCCCGCCGCCTGGTACTCCCGGCTCGGCGGGCCCCTCGTGCCGGTCGTGCAGCTCTGGTACGCCCGCAGGCTCGGCCGCGCGCTGCGCCGCATCGTCGCCGTGAGCTGACGCCTGGCCGATACTGGCAGGGATGGAGTGGTTCTCAGCAGACGGCTACTGGCTGAGCAGGCTGGTCTTCCAGCGGGCCCTGGCCGTGGTCTATCTGGCCGCCTTCCTCTCCGCGGCGCTCCAGTTCCGGGCGCTGATCGGCGAGCGCGGGATGCTGCCCGTACCCGAGCTGCTGCGGCGGACCCCGTGGAGGGCCGCGCCCGGCCTGTTCCGGCTGCACTACTCCGACCGCTTCTTCGCCGCCGTCGCCTGGAGCGGCTGTGCCCTGTCGGTGGCGCTGATCGCCGGGCTCGACGGGCTGCTGCCGCTGGGGGGCGGCATGGCGCTCTGGGCGCTCCCCTGGGTGCTGTACCTCTCGATCGTCCAGGTGGGCCAGGTCTGGTACGGGTTCGGCTGGGAGTCGCTGCTGCTGGAGACGGGGTTCCTCGCGATCTTCCTCGGCTCCGGGGACACGGCCCCGCCGGTGCTGGTGCTGTGGCTGCTGCGGTGGCTGCTGTTCCGGGTGGAGTTCGGCGCCGGGCTCATCAAGCTGCGCGGGGACGCGTGCTGGCGGCGGTTGACGTGTCTGGACTTCCACCATGAGACCCAGCCGATGCCGGGCCCGCTGAGCTGGTTCTTCCACCGGCTGCCGAAGCCGGTGCACCGGGTGGAGGCGGCCGCCAACCACGTCACCCAGCTTGTGGTCCCGTTCCTGTTGTTCGCCCCGCAGCCGGTGGCGAGCGCGGCCGCCGGGCTGATGGTCCTCACCCAGCTCTGGCTGGTGCTGTCGGGGAACTTCGCCTGGCTGAACTGGCTGACCATCGCGCTGGCCCTGTCCGTGGTCGACTGGACCCCGCTCGCCGGCCCGCCGCCCGCTCTGGCGGCGCCGCCGCTCTGGTACGAGGTGCTGGTCATCGCCGTGACCGCCCTGGTGCTGGTGCTCAGCCGCCGGCCGGCGCGCAATCTGCTCGCGCGGCGGCAGGCGATGAACCGGTCCTACGATCCGCTGCACCTCGTCAACACCTATGGGGCGTTCGGCTCCATCAGCCGGATACGGCTGGAAGTGGTGGTCGAGGGCACCGCCGATCCGGTGGCGGACGAGGACGCCGACTGGCGGGAGTACGGCTTCCGCGGCAAGCCGGGCGATCCGCGGCGGCTGCCGCGCCTCTTCGCCCCGTACCATCTGCGGCTCGACTGGATGATGTGGTTCGCGGCGCTCTCCCCCGCGTACGCGCGGTCCTGGTTCGGGCCGTTCGTCGAGCGGCTGCTCGAAGGCGACCGGGACACGCTCCGGCTGCTGGGGCGCAACCCGTTCCCCGGCGCCCCGCCCCGGCATGTGCGGGCCCGCGTGTACCACTACCGGTTCACCGACCCGCGGGAGCTGCGGGAGACCGGGTGCTGGTGGCGCCGCGCCTACGTACGGGAATACCTGCGGCCCGTGTCCCGGCCCCTCCCGCCGGGGCGGGAGGGGTGAGGCACGGGCCGGGGGCGCACGCCGCGCGGTCAGTCGACGCCGGGCAGGATGTGCGGCTCGGCGAGGTCGTCCTCGTAGCCGGCCAGCCGGATCGGGGCGGATCGGGCCCAGACCTCGAGGTTCCGCAGCTTCTCGGGGCGGCCGGGCCGCTGTCCGCCGCGTTCGGCGGGGCGTGTCTCGCGCTTGGTCAGTTCCGGTGTCGTCACCGCGCACTCCTTAGTGTGGCGTCGCCCAGGGCGTCATCGCCGCTCCGGAGCCGAGGCCGGGGCGGCGACCGCCCCGCAGGGGGCAGGGCTGGGATACGTCGGTCGCGGTGGCGCCGGTTCGGGGCGGGGCAGCGGCCGGGTTTCCGGCCATGTCCCAGGACGGTCGAAGGGCCTTCGTGGGCTCCTCGATGGCGTCCGTTCGCCTCAGCGTAACCAAATGAGCGACGCTGCGCTCGATAGAACGTGTGCGGTAGGCCACTTTCCGCCACCGCATACGGCGAGAACCCGGCCAGGAGGGGTCCTGAGCCGGGTTCCGGGCCGCCGCACCGGGGCGGACGGCCTCGTTGCGCCGTTCGGGCTACCAGTTGGCGGGGGCGTAGTCCTTGAGGAAGCAGCCGTAGAGCGCCTCGCCCGCCTCGCCCCGGACGATCGGATCGTAGACCCGTGCCGCGCCGTCCACCAGGTCGAGGGGGGCGTGGAAGCCCTCCTCGGCCAGGCGCATCTTGTCCGGGTGGGGGCGTTCGTCCGTGATCCAGCCGGTGTCCACGGCCGTCATCAGGATGCCGTCCTTCTCGAACATCTCCTGGGCGCTGGTGCGCGTCAGCATGTTGAGCGCGGCCTTGGCCATGTTGGTGTGGGGGTGGCCCGCACCCTTGTAGCCGCGGCTGAAGACGCCCTCCATCGCCGAGACGTTGACGACGTAGGCGTGTTTCGCGGCGGTCGCGGCCATCGCCGGGCGGAGCCGGCTGATCAGGATGAACGGCGCGGTGGAGTTGCAGAGCTGGACCTCCAGGAGTTCGATCGGCTCGACCTCCTCCACGGTCTGGATCCAACTGTTGGTGTCGTGCAGGTCCGGGACGAGCCCTCCGGCGTCGATCGCGGTGCCCGCGGCGATCCGCGCCGGGGAGGCGGAGCCGGTGACCAGGGCGAGGTCCGTGACCTCCTGGGCGCTCAGCCCCTCCTTGCGGGCGGCGGGCAGCGCGGCCACCCGGTCGACCGTGCCGCTGCCGAAGGTGCCGATGACCTCGGCGGCCGGCAGCACGCCCGCGGGCAGCGGGGCCGACTCGGCGTTGACCAGCTCGCTGTAGGCCTGCGGGGAGCGGCGCACCGTCTGGGCCGCGTTGTTGATCAGGATGTCCAGCGGGCCCTCGGCGGCGACCGAGTCGGCCAGCGCGACGACCTGGGCGGGGTCGCGCAGGTCGATGCCGACGATCTTCAGCCGGTGTATCCACGCGTCGCTGTCCGGCATCGCCTTGAAGCGGCGGATCGCGTCGTTGGGGAAGCGGGTGGTGATGGTGGTGTGCGCGCCGTCGCGCAGCAGCCGCAGCGCGATGTACATGCCGATCTTCGCGCGGCCGCCGGTGAGCAGCGCCCGGCGTCCGGTGAGGTCGGTGCGGGCGTCGCGGCGGGAGCGGTTCTCCTTGGCGCAGGACTGGCAGAGCTGGTGGTAGAACGCGTCCACCTCGACGTAGCGGGTCTTGCAGATGTAGCAGGAGCGGGGCCGCTGGAGCACGCCCGCGATCTCGGCCTCGACGGAGGAGGAGGGCAGTACGCCCTGGGTCTCGTCGTCGATGCGGTCGGCCGAGCCCGTCGCCGTGGCCTCGGTGACGGCCCGGTCGTGGGCGGTCTTCGCGGCCCGGCGCTCCTGGCGGCGGCGCTGCTTCACGGTGCGGTAGATCCCGGCGGTGGCCCGGCGTACGGCGATGGCGTCCGGGTGGTCGACCTCGATCCGGTCCAGCTCGTCCAGCACGCTCAGGCAGACGGCCAGCCGCTCGGGGTCGATTCCCGGACCGAACTCCTCGACGTCGGGAGCGAGCTCCGGGCTGTCGTCTGTCACCGTCATTGCCGTTCCTCTGTCGTCTTCGGGCCGCGGGGCCTCGATCACCGCGGCCGAAACACCCCGCTCAAGTCTGCCATGTGCGGACCACTGCTCCGTTCGGGCGGCGCGGAGCGCGCTTCCGACCCCGTTTCCGCAGGAGCGGGCCGGAAAGAAGAACAGGAAAAAAAGACGGATGAGTCAGGCATGGCCTCTCCGGCACGGGGCAGACGAGGCTCCGACACAGTGAGCAACAGGGAGGGTGACACCATGGCGGCGATGTCAGTGCGAGCCACCGGAGCGACGGCGTCGCCGGTCGAGGACCGGGTCGGCACGCGGACGGGCGCCGTCGGCGGCGAACTGCCCTGGGTCGAGGACGCCGGCAAGGTCGCCCCGCAGGACGCACGGGCCCTGTCGAAGATCTTCTTCGACCGCCTCCAGCTCCTGGAGGAGGGCACGCGCGAGCACCAGTACGCGCGCAACACCCTCATCGAGATGAACCTCTCCCTGGTCCGCTTCGCCGCGTCCCGGTTCCGCAACCGCGGCGGCGACGACGCCGAGGACATCATCCAGGTCGGCACGATCGGGCTGATCAAGGCGATCGACCGGTTCGACCTCTCCCGCGAGGTGGAGTTCGCCACGTTCGCCGTGCCCTACATCGTCGGTGAGATCAAGCGCTTCTTCCGCGACACCACCTGGTCCGTGCACGTGCCGCGGCGGCTCCAGGAGCTGCGGGTGGACCTGGCCAAGGCCAAGGAGCAGCTCTCCGCGCGGCTCGACCGCGACCCCACCGTCAAGGAGCTGGCCGCCCACCTCGACCTCCCCGAGGAGGAGGTCATCGAGGGCCTCGTCGCCGCCAACGGCTACTCGGCGGGCTCGCTCGACACCCCGGCGTCGGACGGCGACTCGGGCCAGGAGCAGCGGGCGTACGCCGACGTGCTGGGCGAGACCGACCCGGCGATGGAGACGGTCGAGAACCTGCACACGCTGGCGCCGCTGCTGGAGCAGCTCGACGAGCGGGAGCGCCGGATCGTGCAGATGCGGTTCGGGGCCGAGATGACGCAGGCGCAGATCGGCGCGGAGCTGGGCGTGTCCCAGATGCACGTGTCGCGGCTGCTCAACCGCATCGTCCAGCGGCTTCGCCAGGGGATGAGCGTCGAGGCGTGACCGTACGCACCACGGCCTTCCAGGGAGGGAGCCGTCCGTCCGGCCGGACGGACGGCTCCCTCCCCGCCGCCTGGCGGGCGGCGCTCCGGCGGCCGTCCGCGCTCGCCTATGCTTCTTGACGATCAGGCCGGACGCACCGCGCCGTCGCGCAAAGGAGTGGAGGGTTGACCGAGTCGCCCGTGGGCACATCACCGAGACCTGTGGGCATCGCCGCGGTCCCCTCGCAACTGAACGGAATCGATCCGTCCCCCGACACCCTGGTGTGGAACCCGGACGCCTCGATCCTGCTGGTCGAGGACGACGCGGGCGACGCCCTGCTGGTCGAGGAGATGCTCACCGACAGCGAACTGGGCTCCGCGCTCACCTGGTGCAAGACGCTGGCCTCGGCGCGGGCGTTCCTGCGCACCTGCGACACCCCGGTGTGCGTGCTGCTGGATCTGCACCTCCCCGACGTCCACGGAGTGGACGCCGTGCGCCAGATCCTGGAGTCCGACAGCGACGCGGCGATCGTCGTCCTCACCGGGCTCGACGAGTCGGGCACCGGGCTGCGCGCGGTCGCCCGAGGCGCCCAGGACTACCTGGTCAAGGACCGGCTGGACCCCGAGGTGCTCGCCCGCGCGGTCCGCTACGCCCTCCAGCGCAAGGAGGTGGAGCGGGCCGCCGCCGCGCTGCGCTCCAACCAGCTCATCGCCCAGGAGAACGCCCGGCTGGAGCGGGGGCTGCTGCCCGTGCCGCTGCTGCGGGACGACCGCTTCCGCGTCCTCGCCCGCTACGAGCCGGGGCGCGTCCACGGGCTGCTGAGCGGTGACTTCTACGACGTCGTGCAGACCTCCGACGGCACCGTGCACGCGGTGATCGGCGACGTCTCCGGGCACGGCGCCGAGGAGGCCGCGCTCGGGGTGTGCCTGCGGGTGGCCTGGCGTACCGCCGTGCTGTGCGGAATGCCGCACCTGGAGCAGATAGCGCTGCTGGAGGAGATCCTGATCGCCGAGCGCGCCGACGCGCACGTCTTCGCCACGGTCACCTCGCTGGCGTTCCCGCCCGACGGCCGGCGGGCGCAGGTGGTGCGGGCGGGCCATCCGGGCCTGCTGCTGCGCCAGGGCAGGGACGTGGAGTGGGTGGAGCCCGAGGGCGGTATGGCGCTCGGGCTGCTGCCGGGCATGGGCCGGTGGTCGACGGTGGACGTCCCGCTGAGCCCCGGCGCCGCGCTCGTGCTCTTCACGGACGGGCTCTTCGAGGGGCGCGTCGGGCCGGAGAGCCGGCTCGGCGAGGAAGGACTGCTGGCGATGGCCCGCGAGTACGGGCATCTGCCGGCCCGCCCGTTCGTCGACGCCCTCGTGGCGGGAGCGACCGAGGGAGCCGCCCCCTACGGCGGCCTGGCGGACGACGTGGCCGTGGTGCACCTGGGTTGGGGATCGGAAACAGATGAGTACTGAGCGTGTCAAGGTCGTGCCCCGAGGCGGCTTCGCCTCCCGGCTTTCGGTGCAGAACTGGGTGCACCTGATCCTCGGCGGGTTCGTCGTGGTCGTCTGCGGCTGCCTGGTGGTCGGCGGGCTGGTGCTGGCCCGGATATCCGACCGCACGACCGATCTGGTGGACAGCATCCAGCCCGCCAGGGCGGCGTCCTTCCAGCTCCAGAACGCCCTGCTCGACCAGGAGACCGGGGTCAGGGGGTTCGCGCTGACCGGCGACGAGTCGTTCCTGGAGCCCTACGAGGCGGGGAAGGCGGCCGAGCAGGAGCGGCTGGCGCAGATCCGCCGCCTGGTGGGGTCCGAGCAGCGGTTCGCCGACGACCTCGACACGATCGCCGCCGCCGCGCGGCAGTGGCGGCAGGGCAAGGCCGAGCCGCTGATGGAGACGGTCCGCGACCAGGGCCCGCGGATGGCGGGCGCGACCGCGCAGTTGCAGCGCAGCAAGAGCGACTTCGACGCGCTGCGCCGCGCCTACGGCGTGCAGCAGGGCCATCTCGACGAGGCGCGCGACCGGGCGCGGGCCGATCTCAACACCGCCCGAGCCACCCGCGACCGGGTGCTCGCGGCCCTGGTGAGCGTCTTCGTGCTGACGGTGGTGGCGCTGAGCGTGCTGCTGCACCGCGTGGTGGGCGTGCCGCTGAACCGGCTGCGCATGGCCTCCGAGCGCGTCCGGGCCCAGGAGGTCGGGCAGCGGATCGAGATCAAGGGCCCCTCCGACGTCCAGGCCGTGGCCTGGGCGGTCGAGGACATGCGGCGGCGGCTGGCCGACGAGCTGGCCGACGCGCAGAGCCGGGAGGCCCTGCTCGCGGAGCAGACGCAGGAGCTGCGCCGCTCCAACTCCGAGCTGGAGCAGTTCGCGTACGTGGCCTCGCACGACCTGCAGGAGCCGCTGCGCAAGGTCGCCTCGTTCTGCCAGTTGCTGGAGAAGCGGTACGGCAAGGAGCTGGACGACCGGGGCAAGCAGTACATCGCGTTCGCGGTGGACGGCGCCAAGCGGATGCAGGTGCTCATCAACGACCTGCTGACGTTCTCGCGGGTGGGCCGGGTCCACGACAGTTGGAAGCCGGTCTCCCTCGACCGGGCGCTCGACCGCGCCGTGGGCAACCTGACGCTGGCGGTCGAGGAGTCGGGGGTGGCCATCGAGCGCCCCGACGAGCTGCCCGAACTGCTGGGCGACGCGACCACGCTCACCATGGTCTGGCAGAATCTCCTGGGCAACGCGATCAAGTTCCGCCGGGACGACGTCCCGTGCCGGATCACCGTCACCTGCGAGCGGGAGGACGAGGACTGGCACCTGACCGTGTCGGACAACGGGATCGGCATCGCCCCCGAGTTCGCGGACAAGGTGTTCGTGATCTTCCAGCGGCTGCACGCCCGCGACGAGTACGAGGGCACGGGCATCGGCCTCGCGCTCTGCCGGAAGATCATCGAGTTCCACGGTGGCCGGATCTGGTTGGAGCCCGAGCCGGGCGACGGCACCCGCATCCACTTCACCCTGCCCCAGGCGCCCGAGGCGCCGACGCACACCGCGGCGGAGCAGCCCGCTCCCGCCGAGCTCACCAGCCAGCCGGGAGTAACTTCGTGAACAGCTCCGCCCAGCCCATCGAGGTGCTGCTCGTCGAGGACGACCCCGGTGACGAGCTGATGACCCGCGAGGCGTTCGAGGACAACAAGATCCGCAACACGCTGCACGTCGTGCGCGACGGGCAGGAGGCGCTGGACTTCCTCTACGGGCGCGGCGATCACGTCGGGGCCCCCCGCCCGGACCTGGTGCTGCTCGATCTGAACCTGCCCAAGTACGACGGCCGGCAGGTGCTGGAGCAGATCAAGGGCGACCCCGAGCTGTCGCTCATCCCGGTGGTCGTGCTGACCACCTCCTCGGCCGAGGAGGACATCCTGCGCAGCTACAAGCTGCACGCCAACGCCTACGTGACCAAGCCGGTCGACCTCGACCAGTTCATCGCGGCGGTGCGCCAGATCGACGAGTTCTTCGTGACCGTGGTGCGGTTGCCCGGACGTGCGTAGGATCTGTTCGGATCTCCTGGAGTGGGATTCCTCACCACGGGTATACGGATGGCGGAAAAGGTCTCCGACCTCACTGCGGCGCCCTGGCTGGAGCACATGAACGAACAGGTCACCTCCACACCGGCCGGCGCCGGTCCGGGGCCGCGGCCCGCCGAGGCACTGCTCAGCTCCGAGGTCTTCGACGGCGAGCCCGGCTGCATCGCGTCGGCCCGCGCGCTCGCCGACCGCTTCCTGACGAGGCTCGCCGAGGAGTGCCAGGCCGCGATCGGCGAGCACACGCGCAGCGATCTGATGCTGGCCGTGAGCGAGCTGGTCACCAACGCCGACCGCTACAGCCACGGGCCCTACCTCCTGGAGCTGGAGGGCACCGCCGAGCGGATCTGCGTCACCGTCTACGACAGCTCCACCGCCATGCCGGTGCTGTACGCCCCCGACCCCGCCCGGCCGGGCGGCCACGGCATGGAGATCGTCGTCGCCCTCTGCGACCGGCTCACCGCGGAGCGGGTGCCGGTCGGCAAGCGCATCCGCGCGGAGTTCCAGCTCAGCACCTGACGCGCCCGCCGCGCGCCCCGGCGGGCCCGCGGCTCAGGACTCCTCAGGGGGCGTCGGCCTGCCGGCCGAACCAGTCCAGGCACAGCACCAGCGCGTCGTCGAGCGTCTCCGCGCCCCGGAACTCGGACAGCTCACCGAGCAGGGCGCGTGGGACGGTGGCCGCCGGCAGCAGCCGTGTCGCCTGTATGGCGCGGGCCAGGGCCCGTTCCCCGTACGCCTCGCCGAGCGGGGACACCGCCTCGTAGACGCCGTCGCTGAGCAGCAGCAGCCGGTCGCCGGGCTCCACGTGGAACTCCTGGACCGTGTACTGCGACTCCTCGAACATGCCGAGCGGCAACTGCGCCTCCAGCTCGATCCGGCGGACCGTGCGGCCGCGCTGGAGCCATAGCTGCGGGGAGCCGGCGTCGACGACGCCGACCCGGCCGGTCGCCAGGTCGAAGCGGAGCAGCAGGGTGGAGACGTAGGAGGCCCCGCGGTGCTGGTCGTAGAGCGCCTGGTCGGCGAGGGCGGCCTGGTCCGCGATGCCGATGCCGGCCCGGCGGGCGTTGCGCAGGGCGTTGACGGCGAGGTTGGTGAGCAGGGATGCCTGTATGCCCTCCCCCATGCCGTTGGTGACGGCGACGGTCAGCTCGTCGGCGTCGGCGGCCCAGTCGAAGTTGTCGCCGTGGATGGAGTACGCGGGTTCGAGCTGGGCGCCGATGGCGAACTCGGCGGCGGTGCAGGCGCGGGCGGGCAGGAGCTGCCACTGCATCTCGGCGGCGAGGGTGAGCCGGGTGGTGCGCCGGGCGCGCTGGTAGAGGTCGGTGTCCCGTTCGGCGACCAGGATCTCGTGGCCGAGCAGGTCGGCCATGTGCGTCAGCTCGCCCACCAGCTCCGGGGTGGACAGGGCCTGCGGCAGCCGGACCGTGAGGATGCCGAGGCGCTCCCCGCGTACGGTCACGGGGAGGAGGTGGTCGACCGCGTCGTCGTGCCGGACCTGCTGCTCGCGGGGCTCCTGGCTGCCGAAGGCCCGGCCCTCGGGGCTGTTGTGCAGGGACAGCGGCTCGTCGTCGCCGTCGGGGCGGTCCAGGGGCTTGAGGACCTGTAGACCGTAATCGGCCAGATGCAGTTCCACGGCGAGGGCCCCGTAGGCGCCGCTGAGCGAGGAACGCAGGGTCGCCAGCAGTGCGTGGGGCGCCGCGGCCCGGACGGCGGCCTCGATGTCCGTTCGTCTGTTCACGGTCTCTCGTGCATTCTTCGTCCTGCCATGTGATAGAGGGCGGTACCGGGCTGACAAGCGGGGCCGACGGGTGACAGAGTGGCCGGATGTCCCACCGAGCCTTCCGCCCGCGCACGCGCGAACAGGTGTCCGCCGACGCCCTCGCAGCCTCGGAGCTGCTGGAAGTGCTGTGGGGGCGCGGCCAGGAGGGCGCGGCCTCGGGGCCCGTGTCGCCCTCCCAGTTGCGGGCCCTGCTCGTCATCGAGCGGCAGGAGGGCACGAATCTGCGCACGCTGGCCGAGTCCCTGGGCTCGCGGGCGCCCTCGGTCAGCAGGCTCTGCGATCGCATGGAGGCCATGGGCCTGGTCCAGCGGGAGCCGAGCCCGACCAGTCGGCGCGAGGTGGAGCTGCGGCTGAGTCTCCGCGGCCGCGCTCTCCTGGAAGAGTACCGGGCCCTGCGGGCCGGAGAGCTGAAAGCGGTGCTGGACCGGATGGAGCCCGCGGCGCTCGCCGCTCTCGCCGAGGGGCTGAGGGCCTTCCACGCGACCGCTTCGGAGCGTCTTTCCCCCCGGAGGGACGCGGCCGGCTCCCCACTCCGCGATGATGTCGCCGACAGCGCCTAGCCTCATCCAGCCCCTGCTTCCGCATTCGTCGGTCCCCCGCCCCGCCGGACGACGGACCGGCAACCGTGGGGGATCAGATTGTTACCAGATGGTGAATGTTGTCAAATGGCAACAGTTACTTCTATCGTTGCCCCCGTACCCCGCCGCGACCAGGGACGGAACCACGCCGACCCGCCCGGTGAAACGGCTCCCGCTTTCTCCCGACCCGTCCGAGGTGCCCCCCGTGCTTTCATCGCCCAACGAAGACAGAACCGTCAGGATCGCCTCCCGGCGGGAGCGGGGCGCTCTGGTCCTGTCCGTGTCGGGCGACCTCGACATCGACAGCGTTCCGCCGCTGGGCATCGCCCTCGCCGCCGCGGTGGACGACGGGGCGGACCCGGTCGTCGTGGACCTCTCCGGGGTGGGCTTCGCGGACTCCACGACGGTGAACGTCCTCCTCCAGGCGCACACGCGCCTCGGCGACCGGCTGCGGCTGGCCGCTCCCTCGCCGTTCATGCGGCGGCTGATCACCATGATCGGGCTCGACAGCGCCCTGCCCGTCCTGCCGAGCGTCGAGGAGGCCGTGGACGCCCCGCCGCTGTCCTGACGGCCCGGCGTCCCGGCGCGCGGCGGCCGCGCGCCGGGACGGTTCTCAGCGCCTCGTCCCGGCGGAGCCGGGAGCCCGGTCGAACACGCAGTCCCCGCACAGGCCGCCGCCGGGGCAGCGCCAGTACAGGCAGCAACTGCGCCGCCGGAACGCCGGGCCGTGCGGGGCCCCGGTGGAGCGCAGGTCGGCGTGGTCGAAGAGTTCCGCCGCCAGTGCGCGGGCCCGCGCGGCGACGTCGGGGCGGTCGTGCGCGCGGGCGAAGGCGACGAGTTCGCGCACCGCCCCGGCGAGCGCCGACCCCGCGTTGCCCCACAGCAGGCGCGCGGAGACGTTCCCGTCGCGCCGCACCGCGTCCGCCAGCGGCACGAGGTGCCCGTACTGGACCTCCGCGCGGATGCGGGCCGCCGTGCCGGGCAGCTCCGCCGTCCGCGCCAGCCACAGGTCGTCCGGCGACGAGGCGCGCGGGTCCCAGTGCAGCGCGTCGGGCGGCAGGGCGGGTATGCGCCCGTGGAGCGCGGCGGAGCCCAGGGCGATGGACCAGAGGCGGGCGGCCAGCCCGAGGTGGGCGATGGAGGCGGCGACCCTGCGCTCGGGCGCCGCGAGGCGGGCGGCGACGGCGTCGACGCGCGCGGTGAGCGGGCCGCTCCCGCCCCCGTAGAGCCGCTCCAGGGGCGCGTGCGCGCCGCCCGGCGGCGGAGTGGTGCGCAGCGCGAAGAAGCCGCCCACGGACGCCAGGAGCGCCAGGTCCATGCCGTGTTCCTCCTGTGGTCCGGGGCGGGCCGGTGCGCGTTCCGGCCGCGCGGCCCGCGCTCACGGTAGCGACCGGTGGGGAACTTCTGACGACCGGGTGCGGCGGGGCTACCGTCGGGAGGAGGACGTCGGCCCGCCGGGCGTACTCCTGGGGCAGTACGCCGAAGTGCGGTCTCAGGGACGACGACGCGGGGCCCCGGACGGGACATCGTGGTGCCATGAGTTCCCTCGCGCTGTCCGTGCTGCTGTCACTGGTCTCCGCGGTCGCCTACGCGGCCGGGGCGATCGTCCAGGAGCGCGTGGCCGCGACCGGTGACGACTCCGCGTACGCCCCGCTGCGCAACGCCGTCTGGTGGGTCGCCGTGCTGCTGAACGGGGTCGGGGCGGTCCTGCACGTGGTGGCGCTGGCCCACGGCCCGCTGAGCCTCGTCCAGCCGCTCGGCGCGCTGACGATCGTCTTCGTCCTGCCGATGGCGGCCCTGGCCCTCCGCCGCGGAGCCGGGGCGGCGGCCTGGCGCGGGGCGCTCATGGCCACGGCGGGTCTCGGCGGGCTGCTGGCACTGACCGGTGACGCCGCGCCGCACGCCCTGGACGGCCCCGAGCGCTTCCTGCTGGCGTCGGTCACCTTCGGGGCCGTCGGCGCGCTCGCGGTGGCCGCCCGCGGGCCGCGTCCCCCGGTGGTGCGCGGCGTCGTGCTGGCCGTCGGCGCCGGGGCGGCCTTCGGCATGGCCTCGGTGTTCACCAAGACCGCGGCCGTGGACTGGACCTCCGGCCCGGTCGGCTCGGGACTGCCGACGCTGCTGGTGATAGCCGGGCTCGCGGCGGCGGGCCTCCTGCTGTCGCAGGCGGCCTACCGGGGTGCGGGGCTCACGGCCCCGCTCGCGACGGTGACGGTGGTCAACCCGGTGGTGGCGGCCGCGGTCGGGATCGTCCTGTTCGGGGAGCACTTCCGCCTCGGCGCGGCGGGCGCCGTGCTGGCCCTCACCTGCGGGGCGCTGGCCGCGGGCGGCCTGGTCCTGCTGACGCGGGAGCGGTCGAGCGGGGAGCGGCCTGCGAGCCCGAAGGCGGCGGGCGTCGGGGCGCGGGACGTGCCGGCCGTCGCCTCCCCCCGGCTGCCTCTGGGGGCGGTCGCTCCGACGGCCGGTCCGCAGGCCGCGAGGGGCGTCCTGCCGACCGCCTCGCCAGCGGCGCCAGGGGGGCGGGGTTCGTCGGCAGCGCGGTCCGCGCCGGGGGCCGCCGCGCCGCGCGGGGAGTCCGGCGGGCCGGGAGGAGCGCCGGCGAGGCGGAGGTCCGGCAGGTCCGCGCGGCGCTCCCAGCGCCCCGTTCAGAGCCTGACGCCGCCGGCCCGGAGGTAGGCGAGCGGGTCGACGTCCGACCCGTAGCCGGGGCCCGTACGGATCTCGAAGTGCAGGTGCGGGCCGGTGCTGTTGCCGGTGGATCCGGAGCGGGCGATCCGCTGCCCGCCGGAGACGGACTGCCCGGCGCGCACGTGGAGCGCGGAGAGGTGGGCGTACTGGCTGTACCTGCCGTCGTCGTGCCGGATGACGACCTCGTAGCCGTACGCTCCGCCCCAGCCGGCCGAGACGACCCGGCCCGAGGTCACGGACCGCACCGACGTGCCGGTGGGCACGGGGAAGTCGACGCCCGTGTGGTAGCCGCTGGACCAGGAGCCGGACTGCCGGTACGGGGTGCCGGTGCTCGCGGCCACCGGGGCGCTGAAACCGGAGTGCCGCACGGCGCGCTCCGGGGCGGAGCGCTGCTTGGCCGGCGCGGCGCGCCTGGGCTCCGTCTTCCTCGGCGCCTCCCGCTGCGGGGCCGCCCGCTTCGCCGCCTCCCGCTGCGGGGCCGCCCGCCGCGGTGCTTCCCGCTGCGGCGCCTCCCGCTTCACGGCCTCCTTCGTCGGGGCCGTCCGCTGGGCGGCCCTCCTCGCGGACGCCGCGTCGGGCCGTTCGGCCTTCTCCGCCGTGGGGGCGGGGGCGGGCGCCGGCTTCTGCGTCCTCGGAGCGGTCCTCTCCCTCGGGGCGGTCTTCCCGGCGCCCGGGCGGCCCGTCGGCGTCGACGCCTTCCGCGGGTCGAGGCTCAGCCGTTGTCCGGGGAAGATCAGATCCGGGTCGCCGCCGACGACCGAGCGGTTGGCCGCGTAGAGCGCCTGCCAGCCGCCGCGCACCCGCTCGGCGGCCGCGATCCCGGACAGGGAGTCGCCGTTCGCCACGGTGTAGGAGTCGCGCTTGCCCGGCACGTGGGTCGGTGTGGCCGCGGCGGGGCGGGCCTGGGGCCGACGGGTCGGGGCGCTCTGCGCCGCCTCGGCCCGCACGGGCCGGTTGCCCGCGCTCTGCGGCGCGGACCCGTCGCGTGTCAGCCCGGCCCGCTCGGAGCAGGTGGGCCACGCGCCCGGACCCTGCTCGTCCAGGACCTTCTCGGCGACGGCGATCTGCTGGTCCCGAGTGGCGAGGTCGGCGCGCGGCGCGTACCGCGCACCGCCGAAGGCCGCCCAGGTGGTGCCGCTGAACTGTAGCCCGCCGTAGTACCCGTTGCCCGTGTTGACGGTCCAGTCGCCGCTGGACTCGCAGGCGGCGACCTTCTCCCACACCTCGCCCGAGGCGGCTCCGGCCGAGGTGGCGGCGAGGAGCGGGAGGGCGAGGCCCGCGCCGCCCGCCGTCACCGTGAGCGAGGCACGGTTGATGCGGCTGGGCTGGTATCTGCGGTGCCGTCCGGTCGCGGCCATACTCGGCTCCCCACTGGCTTCGAGACTTGTGGCAGAGGCAACCTAGGTCGGTGGCGCGACCGAGCACAAGCAAAAGGTGATACTCGGCCGCGGACCGGGCGGCGCATGGCCGGAATTGACCGCACCAAGAGTCGAGCACCGCTCCGAGCAGGCGCGTTGCCGTACGTGCGCGCCGGCGGCGGGCGCCCGCCGGTTGGACCGGCAAGCCCGCCGCAGGGAGCCGCGTCGCCCGGCTGCGGGCGGCGCGGCTCCCCCGTGTCACGCGGTGTGGAGGGTCAGTCCGTACCGGTTGAGGATCTCGTTGACCGGCTGGTACCACGTCTCGCCACCGCTGGAGCAGTCGCCCGTGCCGCCGGAGGTGACCCCCTGGGCCTGGTCGCCGCTGATGAACGAGCCGCCGGAGTCGCCGGGCTGGGCGCAGACGCTCGTCCTGGTCATCTGGCGCACGGCGCCCTCGCGGTAGTTGACGGTCTCGTCCTTGGCGAGGACCTGGCCGCAGTGCCAGCGGGTGGTGGAGCCGGAGCGGCAGATCGAGGCGCCGATCGGAGCCTCGTTCGAGCCGCGGACCAGTTGGTCGGGGACGGTGCCCCAGCCGAGGACGACCGGCACGGTCCACCAGCCGTTGGCCACGTTCACCCAGGCGTAGTCGTCGCCGGGGAAGGAGGAGCCCTGGAAGTGGCCGATGGCCGAACCGTCCCAGCCGCGGACGGACTGGCCGGCGCCGCCGCAGTGTCCGGCGGTGACGAAGCCGCCGTGCACGGAGAAGCCTATGGAGCAGCGGACGCTGCCCGTGTAGTACGGGTCGCCTCCCACCGTCCCGGCCGCGAAGGTCTCGGGGGCCTCGGCGGTCGTGCGTACGGTGACGGGTCCGGATGCGCGCGCCTCGGCGACGAAGGCGCGGACCTCGTCGTCCGCCCGCGCGGAGGCGACGACGTTCACCACGACGCGGCCGGCGGCCGGGTCGACGTGCCAACTGCTCACGCCGTCCGGGGCGGGGAGGGCGTCGATGCGGGCCTTCGCCGCGTCGAGCCGCTCGGCCGAGTGCTCGACGAGCCGGGTCTCGGCGCCGGTGGCGCGGACCGCGTCCGCCGCGCCGGCGTCCGTGACCGCGACGGTGAGCCTGCCGGTCCGCGCGTCGAACCAGGAGCCGCCGTACGCGGCGCCCGCGGCGCGCCGGGCCTTCGGCTCCAGGGCGGTGGCCGCCTTCTCGTCGGCGAGCCGGGCGTGCGCCTCCTCCTCGGTGAGGCCGAGGTCGTGGCGCATCGCGGCGAGCAGGGCCGCGGAGGCGGGAGGGGCGGCGGAGCGGGTGGGGGCGGCGGAGGCGGGCGAGGGGCCGGCAGCGGCCCAGGCGCCGAGGAGCAGCAGGGCGGACAGACCGGTCCGCAGCGCGGTTGCGTGTCTCAAGGGAGGGGCCCTTCTGGTTGTTCCAGCGACGTGGGGTGGAACGAGAGGCATCCAGGAGCGCGCACCGTTCGTGCCGTTGAGAGCGCTCTCGGCGTTGCCGTTGGGGACTGTAGCGGAGTTACTTGGTCAGGTCCATGCCAACTGTGCCGCCCGGTGCGCCGCCGGCCCGGCGGCGCGGGCCCGGAACGCGGTGCGGGAGCGGCCGTGCGCCGCCCCGCACCGCGCGCCCTACGGCGCCAGCAGGGGCAGTCCGGCCGCCCGCCACAGGTCCCGGAAACCGCCCCGCACCCCTTCCGGACCGCTGCCCGCCGGGCGCGCCTCCTCCCGCGCGGTGCGCCAGACCCGTACCGGTCCCCCGTCCTCGGCCGCTCCGTCCAACGGGGCCCAGCCCGGATCACCGCAGGCGGCGAAGTCGGCCCAGGCGCGCGTCATGCGGCGGGACAGCTCGTGGTCGTCCTCGCCCGGCGGACCGCCGAGCAGGAAGTGGACGTTCTCGTCGTGGAGGGTGCCGAAGGCGAACGGGACGTCCGCGCAGTGCCAGGCGCGCACCCGCTCCCCCTCGCCGCCCCGGCGGCGGTCGAAGCGGGCGAGGTGGGCGCGGCCGCCCGCACCGGCGTGCGCCTCGGCGAGTCGGGCGGCGTACTCCGCGAACAGGAGGTCGGCGAAGAGCGCCAGGTAGACGTCGAGCACCGGGGCGTCGGGCAGGCGGCCGCGGTACCCCTCGACCAGCGACGCGGGGAGCCGGAAGTCGGCGGCGAAGGCGGCGAGCCCCCGCTCCGTCGTGATCTTCGCGCTGCTGCCCACCGCGTCCAGCAGCCAGTACTCCTCCGTGGTGTGGCAGACCAGCAGCTCCACCGCTCCGCCCGCACCGGCCGCCAGCGCCTCCAGCGGGTCGGCGGGCAGGGACACGCCGTCGGCGACCGGCCCGTAGATCGCCGGGTCGTAGTGGCGCCGCCCCGAGGCGGGGTCCCGCGCGTACCGCTCGGCGACCCGGTCCGACGCGGCGACCAGGGCGTGCGGCGAGGCGGCGAGCAGCCCGGCGCGGGTGGCGGGCGCGCCGGCCGCCGCGGCGACCTCCGCGGTGGTGCGCGCCGCCTGCTCCACCGAGGCGCAGGAGTTGACGGGGCTGTGCAGGACGGCGCGGCGGAACAGGCCGCGGGCCCGCTCCATCACGGTCAGGCAGGCCGCCGAACCGGCCCCCGACGACTGCCCGGCCACCGTGACCCGGTCGGGCGAGCCGCCGAACGCGGCGATGTTGTCGCGCACCCATTCCAGTGCGGCGATCTGGTCGAGCAGCCCCCGGTTCTCCGGGAGGGGCGGGCCCTCGCCGTCGCCGGGGACGTGGCCGAACCCCTCGAACCCCAGGCGGCTGTTGACGGTGACGACGACGAGCCCCCGGCCCGCGAGCGCGGTGCCGTCGTAGTCGGGTTGGGCCGAGGAGCCGAAGACGTACGCGCCGCCGTGGAGCCAGACCAGCACCGGCAGGCCGCCGGGCCCGTCGGCGGGCGCCCAGACGTTCAGCGTGAGGACGTCCTCGTCGCCGGGCGACCAGAGCGGCGCACCGGGCAGCTCCGCGGACTGGGGGGCGATCGGGCCGAAGGCGGCGCAGTCGCGTATCCCCTCCCACGGGGCCGGCGGCTCGGGCTCCCTGAACCGGCGGGCGCCGAAGGGCGGGGCCGCGTACGGGATGCCGAGCACGGCGGTGATCTCCCCGTCCCGGACGGCGCGCCGCCCCCGTACCCGCCCTGCCGTCGTCGTGTAGACGTCCACCGCGTCCCTCCCCGTCCTGCCGCGCGGCCCGGCGTTCGGGGGCGGTGGGGCCAGCATCCCAGCGTGTGCGGCGTCCGCGCCAACACCTTGATCGCCGCGGTTGACGCACCGGTGTTGTCAATCGGCGCCGTGCGCGTCCCCTCCCCGGTCGGGCCACCCGGAGTGCGGCGGGGAGCGGGACGTGGGTAAGTGGCGGTGGGCCCTGTTCGCCGCCGGCCGCCGCCGGCCCGCCCTTCCCGCCGACGCCCTGGAGTGCGCGCATGTCCGACGCCGTTCCCGATCCCGTCTCCGTCCAGCCCGTCGTGGCCCCGCTGACGCGTGCGGCGCTCATCCTGGTCGGCACGATCGAGCCGGGCGGTGAGGGCGCGGTGCGGGACATGCTGCCGACCCTCGCCGGCGTCGCGCGTTCGCTCGGCTTCCGCTACCCGGACGCCGGGCTCGCCTGCGTGACCGGTTTCGGGTCCACCGCCTGGGACCGGCTGTTCGCCGGGCCGCGCCCCGCCCGTCTCCACCCCTTCCCCGAGCTGCACGGCCCCCTCCACCACGCCCCGGCGACGCCGGGCGACCTGCTGCTGCACATCCGGGCGGAGCGGATGGACCTCTGCCACGCGTGGGCGGCCCAGTTGCTCGACCGCCTCGGCGGGGCCCTGCGGATCGTGGACGAGACGCACGGCTTCCGCTACCTCGACCACCGGGACCTGCTCGGGTTCGTGGACGGCACGGAGAACCCGGTGGGCGACGACGCCCTCGCGGCGGCCCTCGTCGGCGCGGACGACCCGGAGTTCGAGGGCGGCAGCTACGTGGTCGTGCAGAAGTACGTGCACGACCTCACGGCGTGGAACGCGCTCTCCGTCGAGGAGCAGGAACGCGTCATCGGCCGCACCAAGCTGGACGACGTCGAGTTCCCCGACGAGGACAAGCCCGCCGACTCCCACCTCGCCCTGAACACCATCACCGACCCGGACGGTACCGAGCGCGACATCCTGCGGGCGAACATGCCGTTCGGCAGCTTCGAAAAGGGCGAGTTCGGCACGTACTTCATCGGGTACGCCGCCGACCCCGACGTGACCGAGCGGATGCTGCGCAACATGTTCCTCGGTGATCCGCCCGCCACGCACGACCGCATCCTCGACTTCTCCACCGCGGTCACCGGCTCCCTCTTCTTCGCCCCGCGCGCCGACTTCCTCGACTCCCCGCCTCCCCCGCCCGCCCCCGCCCGCTCCGACGACAGGCCCGAACCGGCGCCCGCGACCGTACGCCCGGCCCTGGTCGCGGCCGGTTCGGACCACGGTTCGCTGCGCATCGGCAGCCTGCAGGAAAGCGCCCAGTGATGAACAACCTGCACCGCGAACTCGCACCGGTCACCCCCGCCGCCTGGGCCGAGATCGAGGAGGAGGCCCGGCGCACCTTCCGCCGCCATGTCGCGGGCCGCCGCGTCGTGGACGTCTCCGACCCGGACGGCCCCACGCTGGCCGCGGTCGGCGACGGCCACCTGCGCGACATCGACCCGCCCGCCCCGGACGTCCTGGCACGGGCGCGCACCTCGATGCCGGTCATCGAATGGCGGGTGCCGTTCACGGTGACCCGGCAGGCGGTGGACGACGTGGAGCGCGGCTCCGAGGACAGCGACTGGCAGCCCGTCAAGGACGGGGCGCGGACCTGCGCGTTCGCGGAGGACATGGCGATCATCGACGGGTACGCGGCGGCCGGGATCACCGGTCTGCGGGACGGCTCCTCGCACGACCCGCTGCCGCTGCCCGCCGACGCCCGCGACTACCCGGTGGCCGTCAGCCAGGCGGTGACCCGGCTGCGGCTCGCCGGCGTCGACGGACCGTACCGGCTGCTGCTCGGCGCGGACGCCTTCACCGAGGCGGCCGAGACCTCGGACCACGGGTATCCGGTCAAGACCCACCTGAGCCGCCTCGTCGACGACGAGATCCTGTGGGCCCCCGCGGTCAAGGGCGGGGTGCTGCTGTCCACCCGCGGCGGCGACTTCGAACTCTGCCTGGGCCAGGACCTGTCGATCGGTTACGCGGACCACGACGCCACCAGCGTCCACCTCTACTTCCAGCAGGCGTTCACCTTCCGGATGCTGACGCCGGAGGCCGCGGTCGGCCTGATCGCCTGACCGGCGCCCGCCCGCCGCCTCGGGCCGGGTCCGCCGTTCCGCGGCCCCGGCCCCCGCCCATCGGCGATTCTGGCGGGATGACGCAGATGCCTTCCGCACACCACGACGACGCCGACACGCCACCCCGCACCACCCGGTTCGACGCCGCCGTCAGGGCGGCCGTCGGGCAGGGCCTGCTGGGCGAGGGCGCCCCGGTCGCCGGATTCATCGACACGGACGGGGTGCGCGCCTCCGTCGCCGCCCTCCACGACGCCTTCGCCGGCACCCCCGTCACGCTCCACACGTTCGCCGCCAAGGCCTGCTCCCTCATCCCGGTGCTGCGGCTGCTCGCCGAGTGCGGCATGGGATGCGAGGCGGCGAGCCCCGGTGAGCTGCGCCTGGCCGCTGAGGCCGGGTTCCCTCCGGACACCATCGTCCTGGACTCCCCCGCCAAGACCCGCGACGAGATCCGGATCGCGCTCGCCCTCGGGGTCGCGGTGAACGCCGACAGCTTCGACGAGCTGCGCCGCATCGACGCCCTGCGGGACGCGGACAGCCCCTCCGTACTCGGGCTGCGGGTCAATCCGCAGGTGGGCGGCGGCTCCATCGGGGCGATGAGCACGGCGACGGACACCTCGAAGTTCGGAGTGGCGCTGCGCAATCCGGGGGCGCGCGAGGCCGTCGTACAGGCGTTCGCCGACCGCCCGTGGCTGACCCGGCTGCACGCCCACGTCGGCTCCCAGGGCTGCCCGCCGGAGCTGATCGCCGCCGGGCTGGCGCGGACGTACGAGCTGGCCGAGGAGATCAACGCGACGCTCGGCGTCCGGCAGGTGACCAGCCTCGACATCGGCGGGGGGCTGCCGGTCAACTTCGCCGACGACACCGTGCGCCCCACCTACTCCGACTACGTGGCGGCGCTCTCGGCGGCCGTCCCCGGCCTCTTCTCCGGACGGTACGCGCTGGTCACCGAGTTCGGCCGGTCGCTGCTGGCGAAGAACGGGTTCATCGGAGCCCGCGTGGAGTACACGAAGGACGCCGGGGGCCGCCGGATCGCGCTCACCCACGCGGGGGCGCAGACCGCCACCCGTACGGTGCTCATGCCCGACGCCTGGCCCCTGCGGATCGGCGCGTTCGGCCCGGACGGCAGGCCCAAGGAGGGCCCGGCGCTGGTGCAGGACATCGCGGGCCCGTGCTGCTTCGCGGGCGACGTGGTGGCGACCGGGAGGGCGCTGCCGGAACTGGCCGAGGGCGATCTGGTCGCGCTGTACGACACGGGGGCGTACTACTTCTCCACCCCGTGGGCGTACAACAGCCTGCCCCGGCCCGCCGTCCACGGGTTCCGGACCGGGGGGGCGGACGGCGGCGTGGTGTTCTCGACGGTGCGGGAGGGACAGTCGCTGGACTCGATCGCGGCGGAGAGCGGTCTCGCGCACGCGGACGCGCTGGTCGAGGAGGACGGGCCGCGGGGCCCGTAGCCCCGCGCCGCGTCGCCGCCCCCGAGCGGGGCCCGGCGGGGCTCACGCCCGACCGGGCCCGCGCCGGGGTTCACGCGCCGGCGGGCTGGGGCTCCGGGTCCGGTACGGGGTCCGGGCCCGGCGGCTGCGGGATCGGGTCCGGCGCGGGGCCGGGCGGCACGGGCGCGGGCCCCGGCGGCACGGGGGGCGGGCTGGGCACCGGGGTGGGCGGGCCGGGCACGGGAGGCGTCGGCGCGGGCGGTACGGGGTCGGGGTACGGGTGGGTCATCACGATCCTCCACAACGACGCGAAACGGGATGGACGGCGTCTTCCTCCACCGTCTCCCGGTGCGGCTGCCCCCGCCTGCCGAGTCCACACACCGCCCGCCCGGCGGACGACGGCCTCAGCCCGCCGCGACGACCGCGTGCGGGCTGCGCTCCGTGCCGGAGCCGGGCGCCGGCGCGGAGGCGTCGGAGCCGAGCGCCACGATCCGGTTCTCCGCGTCCACGTGCACGACCTTCGGCACGAGGGCACGGGCCTCGGCGTCGTCGACCTGGGCGTAGCTGATGAGGATGACCAGGTCACCGGGGTGCACGAGGTGCGCGGCGGCGCCGTTGATCCCGATGACGCCGGAGCCGCGCTCGCCCTCGATGACGTACGTCTCCAGGCGGGCGCCGTTGTCGATGTCGACGATGTGGACCAGCTCGCCGGGCAGCAGGTCGGCGGCCTCCATCAGGGCGGCGTCGATGGTCACGGAGCCGACGTAGTGCAGGTCGGCCTGGGTGACGGTGGCGCGGTGGATCTTGGACTTGAACATGGTGCGCAGCATGGGGATACTCCCGAACTCTCGGCTCCCTGCCTGCGTTATTGCAGGTCAAGGGCGGTTTCCCTATCTTACAACGAGTCGTGTGTTCGGTCGGCTCTCGCCGGGTTCTCACGGGCTGACGCTGACCGGCTGCCGACCTTCCTGGCGCATCGCGAGGCGTTGCGGGAGAGCTTCGCCAGCCCTCCCGCGCCTCACCGCGACGACCGCACAAGCCTCCGCAGCAGCCTCCGAACGGCGTCCTTGATCACCGCCACTCCGGCGGTCCGGGCCGAGGTCGGGCCATTGCCGCGGCGACCCGCGCCGCCTGCGCCGATCCGGCCACGTGCAGCCTGCACCCGCAGACGCTGCGCGTCCGGGACCGGCTCACCGCGCATGGCTGGACGCACGAGGCGACCGCGCCTCCGAGGCCCACGCCGGCCGGGGGAAAACCGTCCTGGACAGGTTCAGGCAGGGGGACGTTCCAGCTTGAGGGGACCACGGACGGCTGGGCGGGCGGCCCCGCTTTCCAGCTCACGGGGGCGCTCGGACCGCGGGAGGTCGAGGACCGCCCACCAGCGGCGCCCGTCCGCGGTGGTCTCGACACCGACGTCGCGCGGGCCGAGGGCGGCGAGGGACCGCATGTGCGCGGTGTCTCGCAGGACCTGGTCGCCGTCGCTCGGCGGCATGTCCTGTCGGTGGCTGAGCGCCAGGAGCATCACCTGGTTGCACGCCTCGTCGTCGGCCAGGTGCAGCGAGACGCGTCGGCCGCCGTCCTCCGCCGCCGAGCGGAACAGCAGCTCGACCACCTCCTGCGGCTGGTCGTCGTTGGGTCGGTACCCCCACCGGTGCAGCGCCTGCGCGACCTCCCGGCCCGCGCGGGCGGCGGCGGCCGGGCTCGGGGTGAAAGCCCAGTTCCGTACGTCACGACCGCGGGTCGTGACTGGGGAGGGCGGAGGCACGTCCTGTTGTTCCGGCCGGGGCGACTCGACAGGCCTTTTCGGAGGTGGCGGAGTCTTCGGCGGGCAGCCCGGACGGCGTGAGGACACAGCAGCCTCCCGGCGGATATGGAGTATTCCATCGTGGGGCGGAACGCCCGTGGACGCGGGCCGTTTCGGGCGGAGCTCCCGGCGGCAGCGCCGCGGCGTCGACGGCCGGTGCCCGCGACCCGCCCGCGTCCGACTCCCGGTCGGCAAGCCAGGCCCAAGCCGCCCGACCCAGAGCATTCGCGTCGATCAGCCAGGACTCAACGGATCGTTGCTCATCAGACCAGGAGCGTTTCGGGAAGAGGTGGTCGACACCCCTGCCGGGAAAGTGCTGTGGGAACCCGTTGGTCGGGCTGTAGAGGCGGCTCCCCACGAGGGCGAGACCGCTGACGGTGCCGGCGGACCACTGGTAGCCGCCCAGCCTTCCGTACGGCCGCCGCAGTGCCGTCCAAGGGGTTGCCGCACTCGTCGTACCGCTGCACGTCGACCGGCTTGACGCTGTCCAAGGGCACACGGACCGCGATGTCGCCGTAGAGATGGCTGAGTTGAAGGAGCCTCTCCCCTGCGGACGAGGTGATCGCGGCGAGGCCGCCCGTCGGGACGGCGACGTCGCGCGTCACGTCCGCTTGCTCGTCCTCACTCCAGGCGGGACTGTCACCGCTCGCGCCGTAGTGGTTGGTGTCGGTCCCTGACGTCGTCCAGACCCCGCTGGAGTCCTGCTTCTGCGTGACGGCCTCGTGGCGACGACCGACCCCGTCCAGGCTCCAGGTTTTCGTCGCAGCGGTGCCGAGATGGGTTCGGTTGCAGTTCTGGTCGAAGGTGCGGGAGCGGGCGGAGCAGCCTCCAGCCGTCCTGTCGTAGGGGTAGTCCGCCTCCGCAGTCGAACCCGTGGGTCCGGCTCGGCCGGCCTGCTGTCCGTGCATCGTGTACGACGTGACGTCGGAGAGGACGGGCGGCCCGCCCGCGTTCTCGTACCCCTTCGCCCGCACCGCGCCGACCGTGTCCGTGCCCGTGTCCACGGTCAGGACGCACCCCCCTGGGCAGCGTCTCGGTGGCCGGCGTGCCGTCGGCCTCGTAGGTCGCGGTGAAGCGCCACGTCGCACACCCGCGACCCGACCGCCGCCCGCCCCCGGAGCGTCGCACAGGCACTCGACGCGGCCGCCTCCTCCGTCACGCGTCGGCGTGGGGTCGAAGAGGCTCCCACCCCTCCACGCACGCCCCGTCAGACGGTATTGACAATCGTTTTCATTTCCGTAAAGCTTTCGGCGCCACGGCCCCACCGCGTCTTCCGCCTCCACGGGGATCTCCGTGCGCACTGTCCACGCCAAGTGATCCGGGAGCAGCATGTCGACATTCCGAAACCGCCGGGAGTTCCTCGCCCTGGCCGGTGCCGCCGGTACGGCGGGGGCCCTGGCCCTCACCGGTTGCGGGGGCGGCGACGCGGCCGACGGGAAGGCGGCGCCCAGACGCGGCGGGCGGTTCCGGGCCCTGTTCACCGGTGGGGGCGGGCAGGAGACGATCGACCCCCACGCGGAGGCCCTCGCCATCGACATGGCCCGGACCAAGGCTCTGTTCGACCGGCTCGTGGAGCTCGACGCCACCATGGCGCCGGTGCCGCGGCTGGCCTCGAAGTGGGAGTCCAACACCGACGCGACGGTGTGGCGGTTCACCCTGCGGGACGCGCTGTTCCACGACGGCAGGCCGCTCACGCCCGAGGACGTGCTGTTCACCTTCGGCCGCATCCTGGACCCGAAGGCCACCGCCCACTTCGCGCAGGGCCTGCTCTCCGACATCGACCTGGGGAAGAGCCGGAAGGTCGGGAAGAACGTCGTGGAGCTGGTGCTGCGCCGTCCCGGTGCGGAGTTCCCCGCGCTGCTCGGGACGCTGGGAACGGCCGTCGTCAGTGCCCGGTACGCCGACCCGGCCAGGCCCGTCGGCACGGGAGCCTTCCGGCTGGCGTCCTTCCGGGCGGGCCGCTCCTTCGTCGCCGAACGCTTCGACGAGCACTGGGACGGCGGCGCGTACGTCGACGAGTTGCACGTCCTGTCCGCCGACGCCGACGCACGGGGCAACGCCCTGCGGGCCGGCGAGGCGGAGTTCGGCTACGAGATGACCCCGACGTTCGCCCGGACCGTCCAGGCCGACGGGGCGGTCCGGATACTCGCCGCGAAGGGCGGTGCGGCCCACGCCATCGTGATGAAGTGCGACCAGGAGCCCTTCGACGACCCCGACGTCACCCTCGCGTTCAAGCTGCTCGCCGACCGCGACAAGCTGGTCCAGGTGGTGCTCGCGGGCCGGGGCGTGGTCGGCAACGACATGTTCGGCAAGGGCTACCGGTACTACCCCGAGGACGTCCCGCAGCGCACCCGTGACGTCGCGGAGGCGCGCGCCCTGCTGAAGAGGGCGGGCGCGCTCAACAAGACGCTGTCCCTCTACACCTCCTCGGCGGCCAACGGCTTCGTGGAGGCGGCCACGCTCTTCGCCGAGCAGGCCGCCGACGCCGGCCTGCGGATCAGGGTCGCCACCGGTCCGGCGGAGACCTACTTCAAGGACCAGCTCACCAAGGGCGCGATGGGCAGCCACCGCTCCGGCGCGATGACCATCCCCGCCTACGTCAACGACCGGTTGCTGACCACGTCGGCGTTCAACGCCTCCGGTTGGCGCCGGAAGGACTTCGACGCGGCCTTCGACGCGGCCCGGTCCACCACCGACGAGGCCGAACGCACCGCGCTCTACGGCCGGTTGCAGCGCACCGTCCACGACGAGGGCGGACTGCTCGTGTGGGGGCACCCGGACTGGCTGAACGGGGTCTCGTCGCGGGTGCGGGGCATGGAGGCGGCTCCGCCGAACACCTTGGACTCGGCCCGGTTCGACAAGGCCTGGCTGGTCTGACGATGCGCGGGTACGCCCTGCAGCGGATCGCCCTGGGAGCGGTCCAACTCGCCCTGCTCGCCGCGCTGGTCTTCCTGCTGACCGCCCTGCTGCCGGGCGACGCGGCCGACGTCCGCAACGACGAGGACGCCACCGACGCCCAGGTGGCCGCGTTGCGCGAGCAGCTCCACCTGGACCGGCCTCCGCTGGAACGTTTCACCGACTGGGCGTCGGGGGTCCTCACGGGCGACCTGGGCACCTCCCTGGTCAGCGGCGGACCGGTCCTCGACATCCTGACCGGGGCGGTCGGCACCACCCTGGTGCTCGCGTCGGTGACGGTCGCCGCCGTGGTCCCCCTCGCCGTCGTCCTCGGCACCGCCTCGGGCCTGCACGAGGGCGGCCGCCTGGACCGGGCCGTCACCTCGGTCACCCTCGCCCTGAACGCCGTACCGGACTTCGTCCTGGCCCTGCTGCTCGTCGCGGCCCTGTCCCTGCGGCTGGGCTGGCTGCCCGCGACCTGGGTGGGCGTGGAGGCCGCGGACCTGCTCGTGCGGCCGGCGCTCCTCGTCCTGCCGGTCGCCGTGGTGGCCGCCCGCCTGACCGGTCTGCTCTCCCGGCAGGTGCGGGCGGGGGTGGTGACGGTCCTGAAGGCCGGGTACGTCGTCCAGGCCCGCCGCCTGGGCGTCCCCCGCCGGACGCTGGTCCTGCGCCACGTCCTGCCCAACGCGGCGGTCCCCGGCATCCAGGAACTGGCCCGCGTGGGCGACAACCTGGTCGGCGGCGTGCTGGTCGTCGAGGCGGTCTTCGCCATCCCCGGCGTCGCGACCGCCCTGGTGCAGGCGGTCGAGGCACGCGACGTGCCCACCGTGCAGGGCCTGGTCCTGGTGGTCGCCGCCGCCACCTTGCTGTTCAGCCTCGCGGCGGACCTGCTCTGCCATCGGCTCGTCCCCCGGACGGAGGTCCTGCGGTGAAGCGCCCGCCCCCGGCGCGACCCGCCGAGCGCCCCGGCGCCCGGACCGGTGGCGGCCGCCGCGCACCGGTCGCGGCGGCCGTCGGCGCCCTCCTCCTCGCGCTGCCCCTGGGCGTCGCCGTGCTGGGCCCCCTGTTCGCCGAGGAGCCCGCCACCGGAGCGGCCGCCCCGTACGCGGGCCGGGGCGGCGCACACCTTTTGGGGACGGACGGGCTGGGCCGCGACGTGCTGGCGCTGCTGATGCACGGCGGGCGCAGCGCGCTGGGCATGGCGCTCGGCGCGGTCGCGGTCGCCTACCTGGTCGGCGGGGTCATGGGCCTGCTGGCAGCCTCGGCACGCCGCCGGTGGGCCGACGAACTGCTCATCCGCCCGCTCGACGTGCTGCTGCCGCTGCCGACCCTGCTGGTGATCAGCGTGGTCGCGGTGGGGTGGCGCGGTTCGCCCGCCGCCATCGCCCTCGCGGTCGCCGCGGTCAACGTCCCGCCCGTCGCCCGGCTGGTGCGCGCGGCCGCGTTGGACGCGGCGAGCGGTCCCGTCACCGAGGCCCTCCGGGTCCAGGGCGAGTCCTGGGCCCGCGTCCAGCTCGACCACATCGCCCGTTCGGTGCTCGCACCGGTCGCCGCCGACGTCGGCACCCGGATCACCCTCGCCGTCTTCCTCGTCGCGTCCGCGAACTTCCTCGGGCTGGGGCTGGACCCGACGGCTCCCGACTGGGCGGTCAGCGTCTCGCGCGGCCGCGAGGGCCTGCTGCTCCAGCCGTGGGCGGTGCTGGCGCCCGCCGCGCTGCTCGTCATGTTCACCGTGGGGCTCAACCTGCTCGCCGACCGCGTGCTGGCCGGCTCCCGCAACCACGCCCAGGAGGCCGTCCGATGACCGTGCTCGCCACCGTCCGCGGGCTGACCGCACGCGCCGGGCGGGCGGTGCTGCTCGACGCGGTCGACTTCGACCTGCACGCGGGCCGGGTGACCGCCCTCGTCGGCCCGTCCGGCAGCGGCAAGACCACCGCCGCCCTGTCGCTGCTCGGCGAGGCCGGCCCAGGCGTACGGCTGAGCGGCCGGGTCACCGTCGGCGGCGTCGGCGCCGTCGACGAACGGGGTCCGACCGGCGGCGCGGCCGCGCTGCTCGGGCGCGTCATCGCGTACATGCCGCAGCATCCGGGGAGCGCCCTCAACCCGGCCCGCCGCACCGGGGCCGTCCTCGCCGAACTCGCCCGGCTGCACCACCCGGAGGCCGCCGGGCCGGCCGCGGTGGGCGCGGCGCTCCGGGCCGCCCAGCTCCCTGGGGGCAGGGACGTCGAGCGGCGCTTCCCGCACCAGTTCTCCGGTGGGCAGCGCCAGCGTGTCGCGCTCGCCCAGACCCTCGTGTGCCGGCCGCGCGCCCTCGTCCTCGACGAGCCGAGCACCGGTCTCGACACGGTGACCCGGATGCGGCTGGCCGGGGAGCTGGCGGCGCTCGCCCGCGGCGGGCTCGCGATCCTGCTGCTCAGCCACGACCACGACCTCGTACGGGCGCTCGCCGACCACGTCGTCCTCCTCCGCCGCGGCCGCGTCACCGCCGCCGGCGCGCCGGAGGACGTGCTGCCCGCCCGACCCGCGGCGGCCACCGTCCGCCATGTCCCCCGCGCCGCCGGCCGTCCTCCGGTGCTGGAGGTGCGGGACCTCTCCGCGTACCTGCGCGGCCGGGGCCGCGGGCCGGTCCTGCGCGGCGTGGACCTGGCCGTGGAGCCCGGCGCGTGCGTCGGCGTGGCGGGGCTGTCCGGCAGCGGCAAGACCACCCTGGCCCGCTGCGTCGCCGGGCTCCACGAGCGCCACCGCGGCAGCGTGCTCCTGGACGGCGCGGCCCTCCCCGTCCTGCGGCGGCGCACCGCCGAGCAGAAGCGGCGCGTGCAGTACGTGTGGCAGGAGGTGCGCGCCTCCTTCGACGAGCGGCACACGGTGGCCGAGCAGGTCGCCCGTACGGCCGTACGCCTGCGGGGTCTGGCCTCCGGCGCGGCTCGGGCCGAGGCGTACGGGCTGCTGGGCCGCCTGGGGCTGGACGGCGGGACCGTCGACCGGCGGCCCGAGGGGCTGTCCGGCGGCGAGTTGCAGCGTGCGGCGCTCGCACGGGCGGTCCTGGCCGCCCCCGACGTCCTGGTCTGCGACGAGGTGACGACGGCCCTGGACCCGGCCGCCGCCGAAGCGGTCCTCGCCGCCCTCGCACGCCTGCGCGAGGAGCACGGGACCGCGCTGCTGTGGGTCAGCCACGACCTGGGACTCCTGGCCGCCGTCGCCCATCGCCTCGTGGTCCTCGACGGCGGCCGCGTCATCGAGACCGGCCCTCCCGACAAGGTGGTGCGGGAGCCTCGGGCCGCCCTCACCCGGCGGCTCGTGCGCGCCACGGATCTCCGTACGGCCCTGGCGGCCGCGGAACCGGCCACCGGGGCCGCGTCCGCCTCCTGATCCCCCGCGGCGCCCCGCGACCCGAGTGGGGCGCCACGCCCTCCCCCATCCATCCGAGCACGGAGGAACCATGACCGACCGGCCCACGACCGACACGGCCGCACCGCGCGACGACGCCCGCGCGGTGCCGGCGTCGCTGCCCGACACGCTCCCCCACGACGAGATCCCGGCGATCAACAGCGCGAAGTCCGACATCCACACCACCCGCGCATCCCCGCGACAACGGCCGGGCGTTCACTCCGCCGCCGGGCGTGTTCGCCCCCGGCGGCACCAGCCGCACCGTGCACGACCGGCTGCTCGACGTCGCCCGCGACCCGCCGGCGCCGGACGGCGCGGTCTACCCGGTGGTGTCCCCCCAGACCTGGGAGGGGGACGACTGCCGGGCGTACCTCTTCGAGTTGCGCCGCCGCGCCGCCGCCTGACCGACCGTCACCCGACCCACGAGGAGTAGGACATGCACGAGCACATAGCCGAGGCCCTCAGGGAACCCGACGTCGTCACCGTGCCGCCGGGGGTGGTCTGCCTGCGCTTCGAGACGATGAAGCTCTCCTCGGCGCTCGGCGCGGTACGCCATCTGCTGGAGACCGGCCAGGTCGAGCCCGGCGACACCCTGGTCGACAGCTCCAGCGGCATCTACGCCCACGCCCTGGCCCTGGCCTGCCACCGCTACGGGCTGCGCTGCCACATCGTCGGCTCCACGACGGTGGACCGCACCCTGCGCGTCCAGTTGGAGATCCTCGGCGCCACCCTGGAGCAGGTCCGCCCGTCCAGGAACCTGCGTCTGGACCAGAACCTGCGCGTCGAGCGGATCGGGGAACTCCTGCGGGAGAACCCGCACTACCACTGGATGCGGCAGTACCACGACGCCATCCACTACCTCGGCTACCGCGACGTGGCCGACCTGGTCGGCAAGGAGGTCCCGGAGGGGCCGCTGTCCCTGGTCGGAGGGGTCGGCACGGGGGCGTCGACCGGCGCCGTCGCGACCTTCCTGCGCGAGGCCGGCCGGGACGTGGCGCTCGTCGGCGTCCAGCCGTTCGGCAGCGTCACCTTCGGGGCCGAGCACGTCCTGGACCCGGACATGATCATCGCCGGGATCGGCAGCTCCATCCCGTTCCAGAACGTCCGGCACGGTCTGTACGACCGCGTCCACTGGGTCAACTTCGACTACGCCACGTCGGGCGCCGTCCAACTCCTCCGCGCCAGCGGCATCTTCGCCGGCCTGTCGGCCGGCGCGGCCTACCTGGCCACGCTCTGGGAGCGCGAGCGCGACACCGGCAGGACGTACGTCTTCCTCGCCGCCGACACCGGGCACCGGTACGTGGACAGCGCCTACGCCCACCACGCCGAGGCCGCGGGCCCGGGAGCCATGCGCCCCCACGAGGTCACGGACCAGCGCGAGTTGCGCCACCCGTGGTCCGCGATGGACTGGCCGCCCGCGCCGGACGGCGCACCGCCGCGCGGCGCGCCCCTCCCGGCGCCCGAGCGGGCCTAGCGTTCCGGCCGCCGCCGCCCCGCCCCGAGACCCCCTCCCCACCCCTGAGACCCCTGAGAAAGGACCGACATGCCCCCCTCACCGCCGTACTCCGTCCCCGAACTCCAGGAAGCCGTCCTCGACGGCGACTTCGGGCCTCTCCCCCGCGAACTGGCCGTCACCAGCGCCTTCTGGCTCCACCACACGACCCGGCTGGCCGGCAGCCGGGTCACCTACCGCAACCACTACCTGCTGCTCAGGTCCGGCGACGCGTTCGGCGCCTGCTCCTTCGAGGCGGGCGAACTGGCCCCCGACTTCTGCGCCGACGCCTCGGGGGAGAACCTCGACACCCTGATCCGGCACGCGTCGGCGCCGGTGCGCATCGCCGCGCTGGACGCCTACCTCGGCCGGGTGCGGCCGCACCGCGACGCGCCGGACGCCGAGGCGGTCACGCTGCCGGCCGGCCCGCCGGAAGCGCGGGCGCGGCACCGGGACGCCGCCGTCGCCGGGCTCCTCGACATCGAGGCCGGGGCGAAGGTGGCGCTCATCGGCGTCGTCAACCCGCTCGTCGCGGCGATACGCGCCCGGGGCGGCGTCCCGCTGCCCTGCGACCTCAGCCTGCGCACCACCGACTGGGGCGATCCGGTGGCCGGTGACATGGCGGAGGTCCTGGACGCGGCGGACGCCGTGGTCGCCACCGGGATGACCCTCGGCAACGATGGTTTCGACCGGCTCCTGGAGCACTGCCGCAAGCAGGGCACCCCGCTGGTGGTGTACGCCCAGACCGGCAGCGCCGTGGCCCGCGCCTTCCTGGGCGCCGGGGTGACCGCGCTGTCCGCCGAACCGTTCCCCTTCTCCCAGTTCAGCGCCGACGAGACCGCGCTGTACCGGTACCGGGCGGGGCGGGCGTGAGCGGCGGGACCAAGGGCCCTGCGGCGTCCGCGCGGCGCACGGGCCGAGCGGGCGCGGAGAGCGGCGGAAGCGTGCCGAGCGACTGGAGGATGGCCCGCGTCCTGTGGCCGTTGATGCTCGCCTCCGCCGTGGGGCTCGTGCCCTTCACCATCTACAGCACCTTCCTCGTCCCCCTCGCGCACGCGGCGGGCGGCGGCGTCGCCGCACTCGGACAGCTCCGCGGGCTGGGCGGGCTGGCGGCTCTCGCCGTGGGCACCGCCCTGGCCCCGCTCGTCGACCGCGTGCGCAAGGAGTGGGCCGCGGCGGGCGGGCTCGCCGTCCTGGCCGTCGCGTCCGTCCTCGGCGCGAGCGGCGACCTCCTGCTGCTGGCGGCCTTCTGCCTGCTCGTCGGCGCCGGTACGGCCGTACTCAACCCGGCCCTGACCGCGGCCGCCGCCGACCGCTTCGACACCGAGCTGGCCGCGGGCCGTGCGGCGACGCTCATCACCGCCACCCAGTCGCTGACCGCCCTGCTCGCGGCGCCCCTGGTGGCCCTGCCCGCTCTGCTGTGGGGGTGGCGGGGGGACCTGTGGGCGATCGCCGGGGTCTCGGCCGGGCTCGCCCTGTACTTCCTGCTGCGCGGCCGCCGCCGGGACGACGGGCTCCGTGAGGAGGCGGCCGGAGCCGGCGGGGCGGGCCGGCCGGGCTACCTGGAGTCGTTCCGGTCGCTGGGCGCGCTGCCCGGCGTGGTCCCGCTGCTGCTGGTGGCCCTGTTGCGGACGGCGGCCTTCATGGGGTACCTCGCCTACCTCGCGGCGTTCTACGACGACCGCTTCGGCCTGGAGCCCGAGCCCTTCGCGTTGGTGTGGACGCTCAGCGGGGCCTCGTTCTTCCTCGGGAACCTGGTCGCCGGCCGGCTGCTGAGCGCCGCCCGGCCCAGGATCTCCGGCGAGCGGCTGATGGTGTCGGCCCTGCTGGTGTCCCTGGCCGCCCTGGTCGGCGTCTTCTGCACGGCTTCGCTGCTGTGGGCCCTTCCGCTGACGGCGCTCGTCGGCGCCGGCCACGCGACGGTGGCGGCCTGCGTCACCACGCTGCTCGTACGGCGCTGCGGCCCCTTGCGCGGCACGGCGTTGAGCGTCAACGCGGCCGGTATGAGCTTCGGGGTCTTCCTCGGCGCCGGGCTCGGCGGCGTGGGGCTCGCCCTCGGCGGCTACCGGGGCGCCGCGGCGGTGCTCGGCGGGCTCACCCTCGCGGCGCTCGTCCTCGCCCGCACCGTGGCCAGGTCCTCCCCTCCCCCCGCGGAGGGGTGAGGCGCCGCGGGCCCCGCCCCTTCCGGCGGGGCCCGCGGGTTCAGGAGCCCAGGTTCCTGAACTCCTTCGCGAGCGAGGTGACGGCCGCGGGGTTGCGCGGGCTCTCGACCAGGTCGACGTAGTCCAGGACGACGAACCGGTCGTTCCTGACGGCGGAGACGTTCGCGAGGGGCTTGTAGGACCGGAGGAAGGCCCGCTTCTGGGCGGCGGTGGTGTCCCCGTAGTCGTTGATCACGATCACCTCCGGGTCGCGGGCGACGACCGTCTCCCAGCCCACGGTGGTCCAGCTGTCCTGGAGGTCCTTCATCACGTGGTCGCCGCCGGCCCTGGTGATGATGTCGTGGGGGCCGGCGTAGGCCCCGGACGTGAACGGCTTGTCCCGCCCGCTGTCGTAGAGGAACACGCGCGGCCGGTCGGCGCCCTTCGACGCCGTCGCCTCGGCTTCGGCCACCTCCGCGCGGAACGAGGCGACCAGGGCCTCGGCCCTCTGCTGGACGTCGAACACCGCGCCCAGGTTCCGCAGGTCCGTGTACAGCGCGTCGAGCGGCGCCATCACGCCGCGGGCTCCGCCCCGCCCGTTGCGGCACGACTCGCTCAGCAGGTACGAGTCGACGCCCAGGCGGCGCAGCGCGGCGGGCGTGAACCCCTCGCCCTCGTCGAATCCGTAGTTCCAGCCCGCGAAGACGAGGTCGGCGCCGGCGTCCAGGACCAGCTCCTTGTTGATCCGCTCCTTCGACAGCCACCTGGTCTTCCGGTAGCCGTCCTTCCACGGCACCGCCGAGAGGTCGCCCTTGTCGTCGGGCATGACGTATCCGGCCATGCGGTCCTCCAGGCCGAGGGCGAACATGATCTCGGTGATGCCGACGTCGTTGGTGACCACGCGCCGCGGGGCCTTGTGGTACGTCCTCTTCTCGCCGCAGTTGTCGATGGTGACCGGATAGTGGCCGTCGGACGCTCGCGCGCCCTCTCCGTCCTCCGGAGCCACGTCCGCCCCGCAGCCCGTGACGGCGAGGGCGAGGACGAGAGCGAGGACGGCGGGGCGGACACGGTTCGGCATGATGGCGGCGACTCCTTCGGGACGGGGCGGGGGAGGGCGGTTCACCGCGGGGGGAGGCGGTCGAAGAGCAGGTGCGCCACGCCTGTCGCGGGGTGCCGGACGCGGTGCGCCCGCACCCCGAAGACGGCGGCCAGCAGCTCGGGCGTGAGGACGTCGTCGGGGGCGCCCGACGCGACGATCCGTCCGCCGTCGATGACGTGGAGGACGTCGCAGTGCGTCGCGGCCAGGTTGAGGTCGTGCAGCGCGGTGAGCACGGTCAGCTCGCTGTCGCGTACCAGCGACAGCACATCCAACTGCTGGGCCACGTCCAGGTGGTTGGTGGGTTCGTCCAGCACCAGCACCCGTGGCCGCTGGGCCAGGGCGCGGGCGATCAGCACGCGTTGCCTCTCGCCGCCGGAGAGGGTGAGGAACGCGCGGTCGGCGAGGTGGCCGGCGCCGACCCGTTCCAGTGCCGCGGCGCACGTCCGCCGGTCCTCGTCGGTGGTCCGGGCCGCCGACGACTGGTGCGGGAGCCTGCCCATGGCCACGACCTCGGCCACGGTGAAGTCGAACTCCGCGACCGTCTCCTGCGGCAGGGCGGCCAGCCGGCGCGCGCTCTCCCGCGCGCTCATCGTGAGCACGTCCCGGCCGCCGACGCGGAGCGCGCCGGCCGTGGGGCGCAGGGCCCGGTAGACGCACCGCAACAGGGTCGACTTCCCACTGCCGTTGGGTCCCACGAGCCCGACGAACGTGCCGCTGCCGACGCGCAGCGAGACGTCCTCCACCAGCCGCGCACCGGAGACCTCCACGGTGAGGGCGTCGATATCGACTCGCATCACACACCTCCGAAGGAGTACGTACGGCGGCGCATGAGCAGGACGAAGCACGGCACCCCGATCGCGGCCGTCAGCACGCCCAGCGGCAGTTCGGCGGGGGCGAGCACCACGCGGGCCAGGATGTCCACCCAGATCAGCAGGACGGCGCCGGCCAGGGGGGCGACGGCCAGCAGCCGCCGGTGGTCCGCCCCGACGAGCATCCGGGCGGCGTGCGGGACCATCAGGCCGATGAAGCCGATCGCCCCGCTGACCGCGACCACCGCGCCGGTGACGGCGGCGGTGGTGAGGAAGAGTTCCTTGCGGAGCCGTCCGGGGTCGACCCCCAGCGCGGTGGCGGTGTCGTCGCCCATCGCCAGGGCGTTCAGCCGCCGGGCCGACCAGCCGAGGTGGACCAGGCCGCCGAGAACCGCGCCGGCGGCGATCGGCACCGAGCCCCAGTTCGCGCCGCCCAGGCTGCCGAGCAGCCACATCATCGCGGACCGGGCCGCCTCGCCGTGCTCGGCGGCGAACACCATGAACGTGGTCACGGCCGAGAAGCCGTAGTACAGGGCGGTACCGGTCAGCACGAGGCGGAGCGGTGTGAGCCCGCGCGGGCTCCGGGCGATCGCGTACACCAGCACCATGGCCGCGAGGGCGGAGAGGAACGCCGCCGTGGAGAGCGCCCAGACGCCCAACGCCCCGAACACGCCGAAGATGAGGACGGCGTTGGCGCCGACGGCCGCACCGGAGGAGATGCCGAGGACGAACGGGTCGGCGAGCGCGTTGCGGACCATGGCCTGCACGGCGACGCCCACGGCGGCGAGTCCGGCGCCGACGACCGCGGCCAGCACGGCGCGCGGGAAGCGGAGGTCCCACACGATGGTGTACGAGGCGACCTCGTGCGGGGCTATGGACCCACCGGTCAGCCCCGCCCACAGGTGGTGCAGGGCCTGGCCCCAGGAGAGCCCCGACGCCCCGATGGCCGCCCCGCAGACGAGGGAGAGCGGGAGCGCGGCGCACAGGACCGCCACGAGCAGGGGCAGCGGGACGCGTCGGGGTCGTGGGGGCCCGCTGCGCGTACCGTCGCGCGGCACGGCGGGCAAGCGGTCGTGGAGCGTTGCCACAGGCGGTTCGCCTTCGCCTCGGGCCGTGCGCCTACGTGTGGTGAGGAGCGGCTCCGGGCGCTGGGCGCCGTGCGCAGCACCTCTCGCAGTCCACGGCGATCGACAGGAGCTTCACCACCGCGGGTGATCGGGCTCGCGGAACCTGGCGCACGGCTCCGCCTACCGTTGCGGGTCAGCGCCGGACTTCGACCGGACTTCCCCCACGAGGCGCTCGCAGCTTAGCGCGTCCCCCGTCTCCTCCCGGCAGGGGGGCCGGGCGGGACGGCCGCGTGGCCGCGGGATCTCCGGCCCGTCCCGCCGCCGCGCGACACCCCGTGGCGCGGCGCCCCCGGCGAACGGGGCCCCGCGCGGCCGCATCCGGCTACCAGACCACGCCGAGCCGCCGGGGGCTGCGCGACGTCGTCCCCGTCCGCCAGGTCACCGCCTCCACGGGCTCGGCCAGGCGCAGGGACGGGAAGCGGGCGGCCAGGCGGTGCAGGGCCAGTTGCAGCTCCGTGCGGGCCAGCCAGACGCCGAGGCAGTAGTGGGGCCCCGCGCCGAAGGAGAGCGTGGGGGCCTCCAGGGGCGCGAACAGGTCCTCGCGGGTGGCGGGCGGGAACACGTCCGGGTCGCGGTTGGCCATGCCGCAGTCGGCCAGCACGATCGCGCCGGCCGGGATCACCACCCCGCCGACCTCGACGTCGACGGCGGCGTGGCGGGTGCTCCCCCGGTCGTCGCCCAGCGGGACCAGGTGGACGATCCGGTCGGCGGCGCGCCCGGCGGCCTCCTCGTCCGCGCCGAGGCGGGGCCAGGTCTCGGGGCGTTCGCCGAGGAGGTAGAGCAGCGCGTTGCCGAGCATGGTCATCGTGCTGTCGTGGCCCCCGACGACCAGCCCGCACACCAGGCTGGTCACCTGCGCCTCGGGGAGGCCGCCCTCCTCGTCGGCGGCCAGGACCAGGCTGCTGACCAGGTCCTCCCGCGGCGCGCGGCGGCGCTCCGCGACGAGCTCGGCGCCGAACGCGGTGAACTCCGCGAGGGCGCTCTCCACCTCCTCGCCGGAGTGGGAGCCGTTCGAGAAGGCGTGCTCGCTCCAGTACCGGAGCCGTACGCGGGCGGAGGATTCGAGGCCCATCAGCCGGCTGATCACCGCCACCGGGAGCGGCAGGGTGAACTCCGCGACGATGTCGGCCGCCCGCCCCCCGGCCGCCAGCCGGTCCAGGTGCTCCTCGACGGTCTGGGCGATCCAGGGCCGCCACCGGGCGACCGCCCTCGGTGTGAAGGCGCGGCGCAGGGTGCGGCGCAGCCGCAGGTGGCCCTCGCCGTCCTGGTTGAACAGCAGGTCGGGGTTGTTCACCAGGTCGGGGACGTCGGACAGGGCCGGCGCGTCGGGGGCGTAGAGCCGGGCCCGCCCGAACCGCGGGTCGGAGAGCACCTGGCGCACGTCCTCGTAGCGGCTGACCAGCCAGGCGGGGGCACCGGCCGGGGGGGGGGGGGGGGGGGGGGGGGGGGGGGGGGGGGGGGGGGGGGGGGGGGGGGGGGGGGGGGGGGGGGGGGGGGGTGTTCAGACGTCCCACCCCCCCCCCCCCCCCCCCCCCCCCCCCCCCCCCCCCCCCCCCCCCCCCCCCCCCCCCCCCCCCCCCCCCCCCCCCCCGGGCCGGGGGCGTCGAAGGGGAGGCGGTGCAGCGGGGGCGGGGCGTCAGCGGTGGTCATCATGGCTCCTGGGCGGGCGGGACGACGGACGGCGAGGGGCGCTCAGAGGCGGAGGCGGACGGGGGCGGGGCGGCGAGGGGCGCTCAGAGGCGGACGAGCACCTTGCCGCGGTTGGCCGCGCGGTCGTCGAAGAGGCCGCGATAGGCGGCGGGGATGGCGTCGAAGCCGTGGTGCAGGGTGTGGTCGCAGACGACTTCGCCCCGGCGGACCCGCCCGCCCAGATCGGCGTGGAGGCGCTGCCAGTTCTCCTCGGTGAACCACTCCAGGGAGAAGATCCCGCGGACGGTCGCCCTGGGGAACATGATGTACGGCAGGAGCCGGGGCCCGGTGTGCTCGTTGCCGACCTGGGTCGCCCACTGCCAGCAGACCGCCACGCGTGCGCCGACGTTGAGCATCGGGAACACGGCGTCGGTGACGGCGCCGCCCAGGTTGTCGAAGTAGCGGTCGACGCCGTCGGGGGCGGCCTGGCGCAGCGCCTCGCTGACGGTGTCGGCGCTGTCGCCCTGGCGGTAGACGACGACGGCGTCGAAGCCGAGCCCGGTGAGGTAGTCCGCCTTGCCGGGGGACGAGGTGGTGCCGACGACGCGGGCGCCGGCGCGCGCCGCCAACTGGCCGACCAGGCTCCCCACCGCCCCGGACGCCCCGCTGACCACGCAGGTGTCGCCGGGGCGGACCTCCAGGTACGAGGTCAGGGTCCCCCAGGCGGTCATGCCGGGGCCGCCCATCACGCTGAGGGCGGTCGGCAGGGGCAGCGCGTCGTCGTACCACCGCGGGTCGAGCCGGCGGTAGGCCGGGAAGACCATGGGGAAGGTGCCGGTCTGCCAGAGTTCGGCCGCGCCGGTGGTGACCACGTGGGAGCGCCAGCCGCCGAAGCCCTGGACGAGGTCGCCGACGCGGTGGGCGGCGAGCGGCCCGGCCTCCTCCACGCGCATGATCGAGTCCGCGCCCATGTGCCCGCCGAGGGGGGTGTCGAGGGCGATGCCCTGGAGGTAGGGGTCGACGGAGACGTACAGCGTGCGCAGCAGCATCTCGTCGGGGGCGAGGGACACGTCGACGTCCTCGACGACCTTCTCGTAGACGCGGTCCACGTCGGGCACGCCCTCGACGTGTTCGCGGACCACCCATCGCGCGATCCTCATGGCTCTCTCCTCGTCCTTTCTGTCGGCGGTGCGGTCGGCGGTGCGGGGCGCACCGGCACGGGGATGACGCGGTGGGTCGGCGGCGGTGCGGTGAGGTCGACGGAGGCGGTGAAGGGCCTGCCGTCGTCGCGGCAGACGAACTGCATGACGTGGCGTCCGGCGGCCGCCGCACGGATGAGCCCGCCGGTGGTGGCCCAGACGCCCGACTGGTAGAAGTCGCGCAGTCCGGGGAAGCCCGGCCCGTGTTTCTTGATCAGCTCTTCGAGGGTCTCGCCGCTCTCGACGAACGGCTGCCAGCCGAGCACGGTCCCGTCGTAGTTGCCGGTGTAGCGGACCTGGGTGAGGGGGCTGGAGACGTCGCGGACGACGATCGCGTCCCGCAGGCCGGGGTGGCGTTGTTCCAGGAAGTCGACGAGCGCCTCGCGGGCGCGTCGTTTCGCCGCGTAGTAGCCGCGCCCGTGCCGTACGGGCAGGGTGTGCAGCTCCTGGCCGCCGCGGGTGCGGGTGAGCTGCTCGGGGCCCTCGTCCAGGGCGCGCCAGGGCGCGATGTCGCAGAAGTAGGTGGCGTAGACGACGCAGGTCCCCTCCGGGGACAGCTCGGGGTAGTGGCGGCTGCGGAACTGGACGTTGACGCTGGGGTGGCGGATGCCGGTCAGCTCGGCCGCGGTGGCGGCGTCCAGGAGGTACGTCGTGCAGGGGTCCCCTTCGGGGAAGGGGCGGGAGAGGCCGAGGAAGAGGGTGAAGTAGCCGGGGAAGACCATGCCCGGCTCGTGGATGGTGCGGGTGTAGAGCCTGCGGTACTCCTCGCCGAGGTACCGCCCCTCCAGGAACTTCATGGCCGTGGTGTGGCCGTCGCAGGCGGACACCACGATGTCGGCGCGCAGTTCGCCGCCGTCGCTGAGCCGGACGCCCACCGCCCGGTCGTCCTCGACGATCACCGTCTCGACCTTCGTGTTGTACGTGACCTGCCCGCCGAGCCGCCGGTAGCGGGCCTCGATCGACTCGGCCAGTCCCAGGGAGCCGCCCTCGGGGACGCCGGCGGAGAGGTTGGCGTGCGAGGCGAGCTGGAAGTGGAAGGGGAGGAGGGGGAAGGCCGGGTGCTTCTCGTACAGGATGAAGTTGAAGGCCTCGCGCAGGAGGGGGTCGGTGAACCGCTCCGAGAAGTCGGCCATCAGGACCGTGATCGTGGTGCGGACGACGTTGACGTACGGGAGGAACGAGGCGAGCATCCGCCAGCGCTCCAGGCGGCCCATGAGGCCGACGGGTTTGAGGAAGGGGTAGACGGCCAGCGCCTTGCGGAAGCCGCGCAGTTGGGCGCAGAACCTCCGGATCAGCCGGGCGTCGGCGGGTGACAGCTCGATGAGGTGGGCTTCCAGCCGGTCCGGGTCGGAGTAGAAGTGGACGGCGCGCCCGTCCCTGCCGCGCACGATGTTGAAGACGTCGAAGTGGCGGATCTCCTTGCCCTGGAGGGCGCCCAGCTCCAGCCAGATCTGGTGCATCTCGTTGCCGGGGCCGCTGCCCAGCAGCCAGCTCACGCAGGGGTCCAGGGTGAAGTCCCCGCGATCCCAGGCGGTGCAGCAGCCGCCGGGCAGCTCGTGCATCTCCAGGACGCGGGTGCGGTAGCCGTTCATCTGCGCGTAGCAGCCGGTGGAGAGCCCGCCCAGGCCCGCGCCGATGATGATCATCGTCTCCCTGGGCGGCCGTCCGCCCCGTCCGCTCGTCCGCTCGCTCATGGGCTGTCCTCCTCCTGTGCCGACCACCGGTCGAGCTGGGGCAGGCGGCCCAGCTTCCCCATGTGCCACGGTTCGGCGCCCTTGCTCTCCCAGGCCCGGAACTCCAGTCCCAGCTCCCGGCAGAGGTACTGGGCGGCGAACCGGCCGGTGGACGCGGCGCGGATCAGGCCGCCCATGCCGACCCACTGCCCGGCCATGGAGAAGCCGCTCAGACCGGGCAGCCGCATACGGTCCCGGCCGACCAGCCGGGCGGCCACGTCGTCGGCTTCCGAGAACGCCTTCCAGGCGAGGATGGAGCCGTTCAGGTTGCCGGTGTAGCGGTGGGTCGTGGCGGGCGTGGCGATGTCGACGAGATCGATGCGCTCGGCGGTGCCGGGGGTGCGGCGCTCCAGGAAGTCGCGGACGAACTCGGCCACTTCGCGTTTGCGGCGGCGGTACTCCCGGCGGTCCGCGGCGCGCAGCTCCTTCCAGTGGGCGAAGTCACTGAAGTAGGTGCAGTGCAGGACGGAGTGGCCGGGGGGCGCGAAGCCGTCGGAGTAGCGGGAGCGGGCCTGGACGACGAGGCTGTTCTGCAGGGCTCCGGGGAGCTGCGCCGCGTCGTCGGGGCCCAGGAGGTGGGTGGTGCTGTGGGCCTCGTCGGCGCCGAAGTCGCCGCGCAGGCCGACGAAGGCGGAGACGACGGCGGGGAAGAGCGTGCCGGGGCGGTGGAGGAGGTCGGTGTAGAGCCGGTCGATCCGGGGGCCGGTGTAGCGGCCGCCGAGCAGCCCGTAGACGGTGGTGTGGCCGTCGCAGGCGGAGACCACGTGCTCGGCGAAGTACCGCTTGCCGTTGCGGAGTTCGATGCCGATCGCGCGGTCGTCCTCTACCAGGACGCGTTCGGCGCGGGCCCGGTAGGCGACCGTGCCGCCCAGGTCGCGGTAGCGCTCCTCGACGGAGCGGGCCAGGCCGAGCGAACCGCCCTGCGGGAAGCCGGCGTTGCCGTGGTGGGCGGCGGCCATGTTGAACAGGTAGGGCAGCAGCGGGAAGCCCTCCGGGTCCTGGAAGAAGATGTTGCGGAAGGCCCGCCGCAGCAGGGGGTCCTGGAAGCGGTCGGCGTAGGCGTGCATCGGGGTGGCGGCGGTCCGCCAGAACAGCCGGAAGGCGGGCAGCACCGTGCGCAGGGTCCGCGCCCTCTCCGCCGCGGTCCGCAGGGCGGGCGCGGTCAGGAAGGGGTACAGGTCGATGTCGATGAAGCGCCGCAGGTCGCGGGTGAAGGACCGGATCTGCCGGGCGTCGGCGGGCGAGACCTCCAGGAGGTGGGCTTCCAGCCGGTCCGGGTCGGTGTAGAACGACACCGAACGGCCGCTCTCGTCCTCGACCTTGTTGAACAGCTCGAAGTTGGTGACGCTCTTCCCGTCGAGCGCGCCCAGCTCGCTCCACACCTGGTGGGCGTCGTTGCCCGGCGCGGTGCCGATGAGCCATTCGATGCAGTAGTCGAAGAGGTACCCCTCGCGCGACCAGGCGGTGCAGCAGCCGCCGGGCAGCACGTGCTTCTCGAAGACGCGGGTCCTCGCTCCGCTCATCTGCGCGTAGCAGCCGGTGGAGAGCCCGGCGATGCCGGCGCCGATGACGATGACGCGGGGCGGTGTGCCGGGGGCGCGCTCGCGGACGGTCCAGTCGGCGTCGCGGTCATCCGCCATGGTGCCCGCCTCCCGTCAGGACGGAGCGCACCAGCTCGGCGTTGCGGCGCAGGTGCTTGGCGTCGAGCATGTCGGCGTGGACCCCGGAGCCGCGCAGTACGGCGGTGGTCCCGGTGGAGCTGCCGTGCCAGGTGCCGTGCTCCCCCGCCGCGTAGAGGGCGGCCTTCTCCTCGTCGGTGATCACGCTGACGGCCGCGGCGACCGTGCCGGTGTTGGGGGTGCGCCCGCAGAAGGCGAGGTATTCGGCGGCGTGGCGGAGCGTCTCGCGGGCGACGGCCTCCGAGCCGGTGTGCTTGTGCAGGTGGTCGGCCAGTTCGGCCTCGAAGGCGGCGGTGCCGGCCTCGTCCGGTTCGAAGGTCTCCAGGAGGCGGCGGGAGTCGATGATGACGACGTGGGCGACGCGGCGGCCGCGCCGCTCCAGCTCCTTGGCGGTCTCGAAGGCGAGGTTGCCGCCCAGGGAGTAGCCGAGGAGGAGGTACGGCCCGTCGGGCCGGGCCGACTCCATCAGATCGGCGTAGCGGGCCACCTTGTCGTCGCCGGGGAGGTAGTTGAAGCCGATGACGGAGTAGTCGGGGAGCTGGGCGGCCAGGCCCCGGTAGACGAGGCCGTGGCCGCCGGCCGGCGGGAAGCAGAAGAGGCCGGGGCCCTGGCCCGCGTTGAACTCCAGGCAGGGCAGGTCCTCGGCGGCGGTGCCGTGCAGGACGTCCTGGACCGCGGCGGCCATGCCGTGCAGGGTGGTGACCTGGTACAGCCGGCTGACGGGGACGCCGACGCCGAATTCGGCGCGCAGGTGGTGGAGGAGTTCGATGAGCTTGATCGAGCTGCCGCCGAGCTCGAAGAAGTCGTCCTCCAGGCCGACCTGTTCCACCCCGAGCAGCGCCTTCCAGTGGCGGGCGACGCCGGTCTCGTACAGCGTCACGGGCTCCTCGTGGGGCCGGCCCGCCGCGTCGGGCCGGGGGTCGGGCAGCGCGGCGGTGTCGACCTTGCCGTTGGCCGTCAGCGGCAGCGCGGACAGCTCCACGAAGTGGGCCGGGATCATGTACGTGGGCAGGGAGCGCGCGAGGTGGCGGCGCAGCGCCCGGACGTCCAGCGCCGCACCGGGCGCCGGTACGCAGTAGGCGCACAGGGCCGCCTCTCCCCCGGCGCCGGGGCGCACGGCGACCACGGAGCGGGCGAGCGGGGGCCACTGCGCGAGATGCGCCTCGATCTCGCCGATCTCGACGCGGTGGCCGCGCAGCTTGACCTGTCCGTCGGTCCGGCCGAGCAGGTGCACCCGGCCGCGGGCGTCCCAGCGCGCGACGTCGCCGGTGCGGTAGAGCCGTTCGGGCCGGGCGTCCGCGCCCCGGCCGAGCGTGCGGGTGACGAAGCGCTCGGCGGTCTGGGCCGGGTCGCCGGCGTAGCCGAGGGCGACGCCGTCGCCGCCGATCCACAGCTCGCCCGGCACGCCCGGCGGGACCGGTTCGCCGTGGGCGTCGAGGACGTGGAGGGCGCTGTTGGGCAGGGGGCGGCCGATCGGGACCATCCGGCCGGGTTCCAGGTCGTCGACGGGGCCCTCGAAGAAGGCGCTGTCGATGGTGGCCTCGGTGAGGCCGTAGGAGTTGACCAGGCGGGTCGCGGGGCCGCACAGCTCGCCGAGGCGCCGGTACTCCGCCACGCTCCAGGCGTCGGACCCGACGACCAGCAGCCGCAGGAAGTCCAGCCGCAGCCCTTCCCGTGCGCAGTGGTCCATCAGCCCGCGCACCACGGCGGGGACGAACTCCGCGCAGTCCACCCGCTCGCGGCGCATCGTCCGGTAGAGCCGCGGGGTGTCGAAGAGCAGGTCGCGGTCGACCAGGACCAGGGCGCCGCCCGAGCACAGGGCGCGGACGAGGTCGCCGGTGAACACGTCGAAGGCGGGCTCGGCCATCTGGAGGTGCACGCGGACGTCGGTCTCCAGCCGGTACTCCGAGCGCCAGGCGGCGTAGGCGGAGGCGAGGTTGCGGTGGCTGACGCGGACGGCCTTGGGGCGGCCGGTGGAGCCGGAGGTGGTGATGACGTACGCCGCGGAGTCCGGGCCCGCCTCCCCGTACGGGCCGCCGGGGTGCGGCTCGGTCGCCGCCAGCGCGTCGAGGCTCACCGCGGGGACGGCCGTGGCTCCCGCCGCCGGCCCGGTGTCGTCGGCGGTGACGACCAGCCGTGCGCCGGTGGCCTCCAGGAGGTGCGCGAGCCGGTCGGCGGGGTGGTCGGGGCGGAGGGGGAGGTAGGCGGCGCCGGCCTTGAGCACGGCGAGCAGCACCACGACCAGCTCCAGGGACTTCTCCAGGCGGACCACGACCACCGCGCCGTCCCCGACGCCGAGGGCGCGCAGCCGGGCGGCGGTGTCGGCGGCCCGCCGGTCCAGCTCCCCGTAGGTCAGCCGGTGCGGCTCGCCGTGGAGGGCCGGCAGGACCACGGCGGTCGCGTCGGGGCGGTCGGCGGCGACGCGGGCGACGCGGACGTGGACCGGGACGAACGGCTCCGGCTCGGCTTCCTCGGCCGCCGCGGCGGCGGGCAGGGCCGGTCGGCTCCACCGGCCGACGAGCCGTTCCCGCTCCTCCTCGCCGAGCATCTCCAGCCGGGAGGCTTGCTGTTCGCCGGGCGCGCGGGTCATCCGGTCCAGGAGCCGGGTGTAGTGGTCGGCCATGCGGCGCATGGTCTCGGGGAGGAAGAGGTCGGTGTTGTACTTGAACACGCAGTGGAAGCGGCCCTCGGCCTCGTCCTCGTAGGCGGACAGCGTGATGTCGAACTGCCCCTCCTCCTCCGGTAGTTCGATGTACTCCAGTCGGTAGCCGTACTGCTCGGTGGCCACCTTGTGGGTGAGCAGGATGAACATCGCCTGGAAGACGGCCGAGCGGCTGGGGTCGTGCTGGAGGCCCAGTTCCTCGACGAGCAGGACGAAGGGGTACTCCTGGTTGTCCAGGCCGCCGAGCACGCCGGCGCGGACCTGCTCCAGGAGTTCGGCCACGGTCGGGTCGCCGGACAGGTCCGCGTGGAGCGGGAGCGGGTTGACGAAGTAGCCGTAGACGGAGGAGAAGTCCTGCCGGGTGCGGCCGGTCACCGGACTGCCGACGACGATGTGGTCCTGCCCCGAGTAGCGGTGCAGCAGGAGGTGGTACGCGCTCAGCAGCACCATGAACGGGGTGGCCTGGTGCGCGCGGGCCAGGGCGTGGACACGGGCGCTGAGGTCGGCGTCGAGGACGAAGAACTCCGAGGCCCCGTTGTGGGTCTGGACCGCCGGGCGCGGCTTGTCGGTGGGGAGGTCCAGGAGGGGGACCTCGGCCGGCAGGTGGGAGCGCCAGTAGTCGAGCATCCCCGCGGCCTCGGGCCCGGCCAGGAAGGCGTTCTGCTGGTTGAGGAAGTCGAGGTAGCGGGCGCCGACCGGGGACAGGCGGGGCTCGCGGCCCTGCCGCAGCGCCTCGTAGACCGCGAACAGCTCCTCGATGAAGGTGAACGTGGAGATGGCGTCGGAGACGATGTGGTGGACGGCCTTCATGATCACCCAGCGGTCGGGGCCGCGCTTGAAGAGGCGGAAGCGGACCAGCGGGTCGCGGGCGAGGTCGTAGGGCTTGCGGTACTCCGCGACGATCGTGGCGTGGATGGCCTCCCACTCCTCGCCCTGGACGTCGAAGAGGCCGAGGTCGGGCTCGGCGTCCTCGGAGACCCGCTGCACGGCCTGCCCGTCCACCATCAGGAAGTTGGTGCGCAGCGCCGGATGGCGGGCGACGAGGCGGCGGACGGCCTCGAACATCAGGTCCGGTTCGAGCGCCACGTGCACCTCGACGGCCCCGCCGATGTTGTACGCGTACCCGTCCGGGTTGAGGTGCTTGAGGAACCAGAGCGCCTTCTGGTTCTGCGTCAGCGGGTACTGCCGCTCGTCCCGGTGGAGTTCGACGGCTCCGGCGCCGCCGCCGGGGCCGTCGGCGGCGGCCAGGGCGGTGAGGCCGTCGTGGAGCTGGGCGGACAGCTCTCCGGCCGACGCGCCGCTGAGGAGGGCGACCACGGGCAGGGCGACGCCGAGTTCGGCGTGGACGCGGGCCCGCAGCTCCATGGCGAGCAGCGAGTCGAGTCCGAGTTCGCCGAGTCCGGTGGCGGGGCCCACGCGGTCCGTCCCGGTGCGGAGCACCGCCGCGGCGAGGGCCGCGAACCGCTCGGCCACCAGGGCGGGGCGCGCCTCGGGGTCGGCGGTGCGGAAGGTGTCGAGGAATCCGCTGCCCGACGTGGCGTCGGTGGGCGGGGCGGCGGCCGCGGCCAGCTCGGCGACGAGCGGCGGCGGCGACGGGTACCAGGCGAGGAAGGTCGGCCAGTCGACGACGGTGGCGACGACCAGTTGGGCGTGGTCCTGGCCGATGACGCGCTCCAGGACGGCCATGCCGGCCTCCGGGGAGAGCGAGCTCATGCCGCGGCTGTACAGGTAGTGGTCGACGAGGCCGAGTTCCTCGATCATCCCGGTCGCCCAGGGGCCCCAGTCGAGGCTGAGCGCGGGCAGCCCGCGGGCGCGGCGGTGGTGGGCGAGCGCGTCCAGGAAGGCGTTGCCGGCGGCGTAGTTGGTCTGGCCGGCCGTGGTCAGCAGCGAGGCGACCGAGGCGAACAGCACGAAGTGGTCGAGGGGTTCGTCCGCCAGGTGGCGGTGGAGGAGGTACGCGCCGATGGTCTTGGGGTCGTGGACCGCGTCGAAGACCGGGCGGTCCAGCTCGGGGACGAGGGTGTCGCGGACCTGGCCCGCGAGGTGGAAGACTCCGCGCACGGGTGGCGCGCCGCCGCGCCGGTGGGCGGCGAGCCAGCCGGTCAGGGCGTCCTCGTCGGTGATGTCGAGGGTGGCCGAGACGGGGTGCGCGCCCAGCGCCTCCAGCTCCCGCAGCAGCCCCACGGCGCGCCCCCGGGCGGTGGCGGGGTCGAGGCCGTCCCACTCCTCCCGGTCCGGCACGGGGGTGCGGCCGACCAGGATGAGGCGGCGGGCCCCGCGCCGGACGAGCGTGCGGCACAGCAGCCGTCCCAGTGCGCCGAACGCGCCGGTGACCAGGTAGCTTCCGTCGGCGCGGAGCCGCAGCGGCAGCGGTCGGGCCAGCCCTTCGGCGGGGCGGAGGCGGCTGGTGCGGCGCACCCCGCCGCGCAGGGCGATCTCCTCCTCGTCGTCGCTCAGCACCTCGCGCAGGAGTGCTTCGGCCTCCGCCCGGTCTCCGTCGGGGCCCGGTCGCCGTTCGGGGTCGAGGTCGATCAACTTGCCCCGGTAGTGGGTGAGTTCCTGGTGGCGCAGTACGCGGCCGATGCCCCAGGCGGGGGCTCCGAGGGGTTCGACGGCCTCGCCGGGCCGGGCGGGCTGGGCGCCGCGGGTGACCACGTGCAGCCGGCCGCCGCCGGGCCGGGCGAGCAGGGTCCGGGCGAGAGCGATCAGGGAGTACGCGCCCGTGCCGGCGCGGTCCGCGAGGGCGGCCCGGTCACAGTCGGCGAGGATGGGCGCGTCGAGGTTCCACAGGTGCAGGACGGCCCCCCGGAACGGTCCGTCCGGACGGTCCACGTCGGCGAGGAGGCGCGCGAGGTCGGTGTCGGAGGCGGGGTCGACGGTGAACGCGTCGCCGTCCCCGGAGCCGGTGTACGCGGGGCCGCGGCGCACCATCCGGCACCGTTCGCCGCGGGCCGAGGCGAGCGCGGCGAAGGCGTCCGCGACGCCCCCGTCGTCCGCGAGGACGAGCCAGCCGTGGTCCCGCGCGGCTTCGGCGGGACCGGCGCCGTCGCCGTCGCCGGACGGGGGCTGCGAGGCGTCCCCGCTTCTCTCGGGCGCGGGCCGCGGGCCCTCCTCGGCGGCGTGCGGCGGGACGTCGGCGTCCGCCGCGGCCGAGGGCGGGCAGTCGGTCCACACCGGCTCCACGAGCCAGGAGTCGATCGTGGTCCGGGCGACCGCGGTCGCCGCCTTCTCCACGTCGGCGGCGCGGAAGCCGCGGACGCGGCCCAGCGGGGCGCCGTCGTCGGCGTACAGGGCGATGTCGCCGAGGGTGGTGCCGGCCTCCGCGGGGAGCAGGGTGGCATGGACCCAGAAGGCCTGGTCCCCGACGGGTTCCAGGGCGACCTCGTCGAGGGAGAGCGGCAGCCTGATGCCCGCGCCGGGGGCCGGTCCGACGAGGATCTGCGGGGTCAGCAGGGCCTGGAAGCAGGCGTCGAGGAGGACGGGGTGGAGGTGGTGGCGGGCGGCGTCGTCCCCGATCGCCCGCGGCGGCCGGACACGGGCGAGGACTTCCCCCGCGCCGACCCAGACCTCCTCCAGCGCCTGGAAGGCGGGTCCGTAGTGGTAGCCGAGGGCGGCGAGCGCGGTGTAGCAGTCGGGGCCGTCGAGTCGCCGGTCGGCGCGGGCGCGGAGCGCGGCGGCGTCCAGCGGCGGGCCGGTCCTGCGGCGCTGTCCGGCCCGGACGACGCCGCTCGCGTGGACGGCCCGCTCCTCCTCGCCGGGGGTCGCGGAGGCGATGGTGAAGGCGGCGTCCTCCAGGGACAGGGAGACCTCGACGGTCCGGTCCTCGCCGTCCGGCAGGAACAGCGCCTTGCGCAGGTCGATGTCGGCGAGGACGGCGGTGGCGCCCCCGGTGAGCCGCAGGACGGCCTGGGCGGCCATCTCCACGTAGCCCGCGGCCGGGAAGACGACCGTGTCCTGGATGCGGTGGTCGGCGAGGTACGGCAGGGCCTCGGTGTCCAGGCGGGCCTGCCAGGTCGGCTCGGTTCGGTCGGTTCGGCGGCCGAGGAGCGGGTGGTCGCGGTGGCCGAGGCGGACCTGGGCGACCGGGGCGGGCTCCGTCCAGTGCCGGTCGCGCCGGAAGGGGTGGCGGGGCAGGGTGACCGGGCGTCCGGCCGGCTGGAGGACGTCCCAGTCGACGGGGGCGCCCAGGTTGTGGAGGGAGGCGAGGGAGGCGGCGAAGCACTCGGTCTCGTTCTCCCCGCGGCGGATCGAGGGCAGGGTGAGGCCGGTCGCCCCGGTGGCGTCGAGGCATTCGCGGATCGCGTGGCCGAGGACCGGGTGCGGCCCGATCTCCAGGAAGACGTGGTGGCCCGCGTCGGCTATGCGCTCGACGGCCGCCCGGAAGCGCACCCGGTCGCGGACGTTCTTCCACCAGTAGGCGGCGTCCAGCTCCTCGCCCGCAGCGGTCCCCTCCACACCCGTGAGGTGGAGCGGCAGTCGGGCGGGGCGCGGCTCCAGGGGGGCCAGCTCCGCGAGCAGTTCGTCCTTGATCCGGTCCATGACGACGCTGTGGTACGGGACCTGCACGGTGAGGAACTTGGCGAACCGCCCTTCGGCGCGCAGCTCGTCGGCGAGCAGGGCCAGGGCCGCCTCCTCCCCCGCCAGTGTGACCGAGGTGGGGCTGTTGACGGCGGCGATCGACACCCGGTCCCGGTGGGGGCGCACCCGGCGCTCGGCCTCGTCCTCCGACAGGCTCACCGCGAGCATGGCGCCCGTACCGGCCAGGGTCTGCTGGAGGCGGCTGCGGTGCACCGCGACGCGGGCGGCGTCCCGCAGGGAGTAGACCCCCGCTTCGTGGAACGCGGCGATCTCGCCGGTGCTGTGCCCGACCACGGCGTCCGGGCGCATCCCGTAGGACCGCCAGAGCGCGGCCAGTCCGATCTGCACGGCGAAGTTCGCGGGCTGGGCGAGCCAGGTCTCGTCCATCCGGGAGACGGACTCGTCGGCGGACATCTCCTCGATCAGGGACCAGTCGGCGAACTCGGCGAGGGCGCGGTCGCACTGGAGGACCGCGTCGCGGAACACGGGCTCGTCGCGCAGCAGTTGGCGGCCCATCCCCCACCACTGGGGGCCCATGCCGGTGAACACCCAGACCGTGCGCCGCTCCCCGGCCTCGCGTGCGCGGCCCTGGCGGACGCGGGGGTGGGGCTCGCCGCGCTCGTGGGCGGCCAGGGCCTCGTCGAGGGAGGCGCGGGTGGTGTAGACGACGGAGAGCCGTTCGGGGAGGTGCTGGCGGCGGTGCGCCAGGGTGTGCCCGAGGTCGGCGAGGGCTGCCGCCGGCCCTTCGCGGCCGGCCAGTTCGCCGCGGATGCCGGTCGCCATGGCGGTGAGGGCGTCCGGCCGCCGCGCGCTGAGCGGCAGGATGCTCCAGCCCCGCTCGGCCGGCGGCGCCGCACCGGTCTCCGGCTCGCTCGGCGGGGCCTCCTCCAGTACGACGTGGGCGTTGGTGCCGCCGAATCCGAAGGAGTTCACCCCGGCGCGGGCGGGGCCCTCGTGGGCGGGCCAGGCGGTGAGCCGGGTGGGGATCTCGTACGGCAGGGTCTCCGGGTCGATGGCGGGGTTGAGGCGCTCCAGGTTGATGTGGGGCGGGATCTGCCGGTGTTCGAGGCACAGGACGGTCTTGATCAGCCCGGCGATCCCGGCGGCGGACTCGGTGTGCCCGATGTTGGCCTTCACCGAGCCGACGTAGGCGCGGGCGCCGGGGGCGCGCCCGATGGCCAGGGCGCGGGCCAGGGCGGCCGCCTCGATGGGGTCGCCGACCGGTGTCGAGGTGCCGTGCGCCTCCATGTACTGGAGCGCGCCGGGGGTGATGCCCGCCTCGGCGCAGACCTGTCGGACGAGGTCGACCTGGGCGTCGGGGTTGGGCACGGTGATCCCGTTGGTGTGGCCGTCCTGGTTGACTCCGCTGCCGAGGATGACCGCGTGGACGCGGTCGCCGTCGCGGACGGCGTCCTCCAGCCGCTTCAGGGCGACGAGGCCGACGCCTTCGGCCCGCACGTACCCGTCGGCGGCGGCGTCGAAGGTGCGGGAGCGGCCCTGGGGCGACAGGAAGCCGCCCTTGGTCTCCGCGATGGTGTACTGCGGGGCCATGTGCAGCAGGGTGCCGCCGGCCAGCGCGAGGTCGCTCTCGCCGCTGTCGAGCGCCTGGCACGCCAGGTGCACGGCCACCAGGGAGGAGCTGCACGCGGTGTCGATCGAGAGGCTGGGGCCGCGGAAGTCGAAGCAGTACGAGATGCGGTTCGACACCATGGTCATCATGGTCCCGGTCGCGGTGTGCGCGGCCAGCGAGGTGAAGCCCAGGTCCGCGAACTGGAGGATCTTGTAGTCCAGGGTGAACGCGCCGACGTAGACGCCGACCTTGCCGCCGGCGAGGTCGGCGGGTCGCTGGCCGCCGTCCTCCAGGGCCTCCCAGGCCACTTCCAGGAGCTTGCGCTGCTGCGGGTCCATGTGGTCGGCCTCGCGCGGGCTGATGCCGAAGAACGCCGGGTCGAACTCGTCGAAGCCGTCGATGTATCCGCCGCGGCCGCCGACGAGGCGGCCCGGCTTCTCCCGGAACCGGCTGCCGAGCGTGGAGACGTCGTACCGGTCGGGCGGCGTGGGCGTGATGCAGTCCCTGCCCTCCGCCAGATTCCGCCAGAACGTGCGGTGGTCCGAGGCGCCGCCGGGCAGGCGGCAGCCCATCCCGACGATCGCCACCTTCTTCCGCGGCGCCCGGTTGTTCGCGTCGGCCATGGAGAACTCCTCTAGTCGTGGTGAGCCGCGTCGCGGGTCGTCGGTCGCTCCGGGCCGAGGCCCGGTCCCGGCCGGCGACGCCAGGGGTGCAGGAGGCCGGCGACGATCTCCCCGGTGGCGGGGAACGAGGCGGGGTCGTGCAGGCCCACCGCTGCCGGTCGGCGCCCCGGTCGCCAGGTGAAGCTGCCGAAGAGGTGGTCCCAGCACGACAGGTCGGAGCCGTAGTGGCCGGCTTCGGCCAGGTCGGTGCTGTGGTGCAGCCGGTGCTGCTCGGGGCTGGCCAGCAGGTGGTTGAGGGGCCCGATGCGCACGTCGATGTTGGCGTGGACGAAGTAGCCCTGGGCGGCGACGAAGAGGCCGACCACCAGTACGGCCGGGCCGGAGAACCCCACCAGCGCCAGGGTCAGTTGGACGAGGCTCTGGGCCAGGACGATGTCCAGCACGTGGTTGACGGTGTTGTTGGCCACGTTGACCTTCGGCGGGACGTGGTGGACCCCGTGCAGGCGCCAGAGCAGGGGCCTGCTGTGCCCCAGCCGGTGCACCGTGTATCCGACGAGCGATCCGGCGAGGAGGGCTCCGGGGATCTCGATCCCGAGGGGGCGGGTCGGCGCCTCGGGCGAGAGCCACCCCACCGCCTGCGCGACCAGGAGCTGCGCCAGGGCGCTTCCGGCCATGGTGAGCAGGAAGTAGACGCCGTACCAGCGCCATTCCTCCTTCGCCGGGTGCCAGTCCCTCTCGAAGGGGATCAGCCGTTCGAGAACGGCCAGATAGGCGAGGGTCCCCATCAGGAAAAGGGGACTGACGCGGGCCGGGTCCCACTCCAGCCGCAATGCCGCCGCCCCCACGGCGACGACCGCCACCAGGAGAATGGGGTAGGCGATCGCCCGCAGGACCGCGGCGGGGAAATCACCGCGTCCTTTTCTCTCTCCGCCCGGATGTCCGGCCGCACCGTCGGCGAACCGATCGGACTCGTCCATGAGTGATCCTCCACAAGGGAACGCGCTCTGGGGAGAGACCACCGCCTCGCACCGTCAGCGCGGTTCACAACCGCCTGAGGGTGCGATGGACAGGCCGGTGCGGCAGCATGGGCCCCGGCGCCGGCGACTTCGGGGCGCCCGGCCCCGAACGTCGTCGGGCCGCTGCGCGGACCGACGCCCCCCAGCTCCGTCAGCCCAGCTCATGTATTTCCTGTCACCGCGGCTTTAACCGCCGCCCGGCACATCAATTGAAAAACGCATTCGCGGGGGTCGGAAATGCGAGAGGGATTGCGCGAAACAGGGCGATTCCCGTCCGCCGAACCCCTATTCATCGGATTATCCCGCTCCCGCAGGACGGCGTATTCGAGCACGCCCCGGATGCCCTTTCCGGCGCAGGGCGCACGTTTTCCGTCCGGCGGTGCGCCCGCGCAGGAACAGCGCGGCGGAGCGCCCCGCCGCCTCCCGCGCCCGAGCCGGCGCGGGGCGGTCGCGGCCGGCACGTGACCCGCGGCCCCTTCCGCCCCGCGCCAGGGCCCTGCGATGATCGTCCGGCCAGGTCAGCGAAGTGAGGAGCCCCCATGTCGTACGACGTCGGCGCGGTGCGCGCGCAGTTCCCCGCCCTGCGGTCCGGGACCGCGCACTTCGACGGGCCGGGCGGCACGCAGACCCCCGCTTCCGTCATCGCCGCCATGGGCGAGGCGGCGAGCCGCCCGCTGTCGATCCGGGGGCCGCTGCTCCCCGGCGAGGTCAACGCCGAGCAGATCGTCGGCGCGTTCCGGCGGGCGATGGCGGATCTGCTGGGCGCGGACCCGGCCGGGATCGTCTTCGGCCGCAGCGCCACCCAGCTCACCTACGACTTCTCGCGCACCCTGGCCGACGCCTGGAGCCCCGGCGACGAGGTGGTGGTGAGCCGGCTGGACCACGACGCCAACATCCGCCCGTGGGTGCAGGCGGCCGAGCGGGCGGGCGCGGTGGTGCGATGGGCCTCCTTCGACCCGGAGACCGGAGAGCTGCCGGTGGAGGCCGTCGAGGCGCAGCTCAGCGAGCGGACCCGGCTGGTCGCGGTGACCGGCGCGTCCAACCTCATCGGCACCCGCCCCGACATCCCGGCCATCGCCCGATCGGCCCATCGGGCCGGTGCGCTGCTGTACGTGGACGGGGTGCACCTGACCGCGCACCGGTCGGTGGACGTCGGGCTGCTCGGGGCGGACTTCTTCGTCTGCTCGTCCTACAAGTTCTTCGGGCCGCACCACGGCGTGCTCTGCGCCCGGCCGGAGCTGCTGGACACCCTGCGCCCGGACAAGCTGGCCCCCTCCACCGACGCCGTGCCGGAGCGCTTCGAGCTCGGCACCCTCCCGTACGAGGTGCTGGCGGGGACGCGGGCGGCGGTGGACTTCATCGCGAGCCTGGGCGACGGCGCGGCGGGCGGGCGGCGCGAGCGGCTGCGCTCGGCGTACGCGGCGATCGACGCCCACGAGACGGCGCTGCGGGAGGACCTGGAGAAGGCGCTGCACGGGCTGGCCGGGGTGACGGTGCACGCACGGGCCGCCGAACGCACCCCCACCCTGCTCCTCACCTTCGCGGGCCGGGACGCGGCGGACGCCTACCGCTTCCTCGCCCGCACGGGCGTGCACGCCCCCGCCGGGTCCTTCTACGCCCTGGAGGCCTCGCGCCATCTGGGCCTGGGCGACAGCGGCGGGCTGCGGGTCGGGCTGTCCGCGTACAGCGACGCCGACGACGTCGACCGGCTCCTGACGGGGCTGGCGGACTTCCTGCGCTGACGGCGAGGCGGGGGCGGACGCCCCCGCGGCCGTGGCGCTCCGCCGCCAGAAGAGGCCGGATGGGAGCGGCCGGGGAAGAATCGGAGGCTGAGGGTTCCCCGTTCCCAGCGTCAGGAGGCAGCCATGAAACTGAGCGACGAACTTCCCGTCGACCACCGGTTGGCGACCGTGTACCGGATCGGGGCGGGACTGTGCGGCGCGATTCTGCTGGCCTTCGGCATCCTCGGCTTCGCGGACCGGCTCGCCTTCTTCGACACGAGCGGCGAGCGGATCGCGGGGCTGTCGACCAACGGCCTTCTCAGTCTGATCTCGGTGGTGGTCGGCTGCGTGCTGATCGCCGGGGCCGTGGTCGGCGGCAACGTCGCCTCGACCGTGAACATGACCGTCGGCGTCCTCTTCCTGCTCAGCGGGTTCGTCCACGTCTTCATCCTCGACGGCTCCGCGAACATCCTGGACTTCAGCATGTCGAACGTGATCTTCAGCTTCCTCATGGGGCTGCTGATCCTGACGTTCGGGATGTACGGGCGGGTGACCGGCGGGCTGCCGCACGACAATCCGTACTGGCGCCGCCGCCACCCCGAGGAGGCGGCCCGTGAGGACGCGGACCGCCGCAGGGCGGTCCGCGGGGGCGGGGGGCGGCTCGGCGTCGGGTCGGGTCAGACCTCGCGGTAGCGGGCGTTGGCCCAGGAGAAGACGCCGAACGCCGCGAGGCCGAGGGCGATGAGCACCAGCAGCCACGGCCCTGCGGCGGTGGTCGCGAAGGACCGCAGGGTGTCGTCCATGCCCTTGGACTCTCCGGGCGAGTGGCGGACGGCGGCCGCCACGGCGAAGCCGCCCGCCGTGGCGAAGACGACGCCGCGCGCCGTTCCGCCGAACATGCCGGTGAAGTCGACGACGCGGCGCGTGGTCCGGCTCGCGCCGGTCAGGTCCAGGTGCTTGCGGAACTTGCGCAGCAGGGCCCGTACCGCGATCCACACCCCGGCGCCGCCGATGGCGAGGCCGCCGGCCCCGACGATCCACTGGCCGGCGGGCAGGGCCAGGACGCGGGCGGTGACGTCCTGGGACTGCTGGTCGGAGGAGCCGCTGCCGCTGGTGGTGTTCCCGGCGGCGAAGGAGAGCACGGAGTAGGCGACGAAGCCGTAGAACAGGCAGCGGACCGCGGCCATGGCCCGCTTGGTGGGCTTGCGGCCGTCGGGCCCGACCTGTCCGAAGAGGGCTTCGGACAGCCGCCACACGGTCATGCCGACGAGCGCCGCCCCCAGCAGCCAGAGCAGGACCTGCCCGAAGGGCTTGCCCGCTATCTCCGCGATCGCGCCGCCGCGGTCGGCCTGTCGTCCCTCGCCGCCGGAGAAGGCGATCCGGAGGGCGAGGAGGCCCACGAGGACGTAGATCACCCCGCGGGCGGTGAGGCCCGCGCGGGCCGCCACCTCCATCGCCTTGCTGTCCGCGGCTCGTCTCGCCTGGCCACGTCCCTGCGCTGCTACCGAACGGGTATTCATGTCCTGCCGGTTGCCCGTTCACGGGCATACGATGCGTGCCGCGCGCCCCTGGGCCCCGCGCCGCCCGCCGCCGCGCTCCCGCTCCGCGGGCGGCGGGGCGGGCGGTGTTCTATACGCTGGGCAGGTGACCAGCACGGACAGCCGAGAGGGCCGGGGCGGGCCCCTGGACGAGGGGGCGCCGGCCGATCTCCACGCGTACGCGGTCCACCTGCGCCGGATGAACGGCCGGATCAACCGCATGACCCACGGCTTCGCGACGGACCAGGGGCTGCACGCCACCGACGTGCAGGCGCTGGCCGCCCTCCTGGACGCGTCCGCCCCCCTGACGCCGGGGGCGCTGCGGGACCACCTGGGGCTGACCTCCGGGGCGGTCACCGCCTGCCTGGACCGGCTGGAGCGGGCCGGGCACGTGCGCCGGGTCAGGGAGAGCGCCGACCGGCGGGTGGTCCATGTGCACTACGAACCCAGCGCCCGGCTCGCCGCCCGCGAGTACTTCATGCCGCTCGCCGAGGCCACGGCGCGGGCCCGAGCACGTTTCGACGACGCCGAGCTGGCGACCGTCCTGCGCTTCCTCGCCGCGATGAACGAGGAGCTGGCGCGGGAGCTCCCTCCGCGCCGCTGACGCGTCGCCCGCCCTCCGGGCGTCCGCGCCCTCCCGCCCTTCTCACTCGTGCCGACCGTGCGGCGGGCCGCTCCGCGTATCAAGGCCGCTTTCCGGGGTAATGTCTTTCAATAATTGAGATTGTTTCCCGTTGAAACACTGTTCCCACCCCCTGGGAGAGGCATGTTCACCGCCGCACGGCCGGTCCGCTGGATCATTCCCGTCGTCCTGTTGGTCGCCTGGCTGGGCATCGGCGGCGGGCTTGGCCCGTACGCGGGCAAGCTCGGCGAGGTCGCGACCAACGACCAGGCCGCCTTCCTACCCCGGAACGCGGAGTCGACACAGGTCATCGAGGCGCAGAAGGCGTTCCAGCAGGACGAGACGCTGCCCGCGATCGTCGTCTGGACCTCCTCGGACGAGGGCGGCGCCGTGAGCGGGCGGCAACGGACGCAGGCCACGCGGGCGCTGGGGGCGCTCGCCGGCACGGAGGGCGTCGCGGGGCGCCCCTCCCCCGCGCTCGCGTCGGAGGACGGCCGCGCGCTCCAGGGCATCGTGCAACTGCGCCCCGACCTCGGGGACGAGCTGCCCACCGCCCTGGAGCGGATCGAGCAGGCCGGCGCCGCCGTTCCGGGCACCTCGGTGCAGGTGGCGGGACCGGCCGCGAGCCAGGCCGACCTCTCCGACGCCTTCGCGGGCATCGACGGGCTGCTCCTGGGGGTCGCCCTGGCCGCCGTCCTGGTCATCCTGCTGCTGGTCTACCGGAGCCTGCTGCTGCCGTTCGTGATCATCCTGGGCGCGGTCTTCGCCCTCGGCCTCGCCTGCGCGATCGTCTACGCGCTCGCGGACCGGGACGTCGTCCGCGTCGACGGACAGGTCCAGGGCATTCTGTCCATCCTGGTGATCGGCGCGGCGACGGACTACGCGCTGCTGCTCACCGCCCGCTTCCGGGAGGAACTCGCCGTCCACGGCGACCGGATCACGGCCATGCGCTCCGCGCTGCGCGAGTCCTTCGGGCCGATCGCGGCCAGCGCCGCCACGGTGGCCCTCGGCCTGCTGGCCCTGCTCCTGAGCGACCTCACCAACAACCGCGCCCTGGGGCCGGTCGGCGCGATCGGCATCGTCTGCGCGGTCCTGAGCGCCCTCACCTTCCTGCCCGCGGTCCTGGTGCTGCTGGGCCGCAGCGCCTACTGGCCCGCGAAGCCCCGGTCGGCCGCGGACAAGGCGGGCGGCCACGGCGTCTGGAGCCGGGTCGCCGCGCTGGTCGACCGGGCGCCCCGCAAGGTGTGGGCGATCACGCTGGCCGCTCTCGTCGCCTGTGCCGCGTTCGCCCCCACCCTCACCTCCAAGGGCGTGCCGCTGGACGAGATCTTCGTCAACGACGCCCCGTCCGTGGCCGCCCAGAAGACCCTGAGCGAGCACTTCCCCGGCGGCTCCGGCAATCCCGCGGTGATCATCGCGGCGGCCGACGCGCTGGGCCCGGTGACGGCCGCCGCCAAGCGCACCGAGGGCGTCGACTCGGCGGCCCCCGTCTCCGCCGACGGCCGGCCGGGCGGCGGCGAGCCCCTGGTCGTCGACGGGCGGGTGCGCGTCGACGCGACCCTCGCCGACGCCGCCGACAGCGACGCGGCCAAGAACACGGTGGCGGCGCTGCGCGCGGCGGTGCACGCCGTGCCGGACGCGGACGCCGTGGTGGGGGGCTACACCGCCCAGCAGTACGACACGCAGCGCACCGCGGAGGACGACCGGACGCTGATCGTCCCGGTGGTGCTGGCGATCATCCTGGTGATCCTGGTCTTCCTGCTGCGATCGCTGCTGATGCCGGTGCTGCTGGTGGCCACCGTGGCCCTGAACTTCCTCGCCACGCTGGGCATCTCCTCGCTCGTCTTCACCCATGTGTTCGGCTTCAGCGGCACGGACTCGTCGGTGCCGCTGTACGGGTTCGTCTTCCTCGTCGCCCTGGGCGTCGACTACAACATCTTCCTGATGTCCAGGGTGCGCGAGGAGTCGCTGCGCCACGGCGCCAGGGAGGGCGTCCTGCGGGGGCTGACCGCGACCGGTGGGGTCATCACGTCGGCGGGCGTCGTGCTGGCCGCCACGTTCGCGGCGCTCGGCATCATCCCGCTGGCGTTCCTGCTGCAGATCGCGTTCATCGTGGCCTTCGGCGTACTGCTGGACACCCTGGTCGTCCGCTCCCTCCTGGTCCCGGCCCTGGTCAGGGACATCGGGCCGAAGGCGTGGTGGCCGGGGGCGCTCAGCCGCGGGGAGGCGGCCGGCCGGGGCGGGACGCCGTCCGGGAGCGGGGCCCGGCGGACACCCGGAGGGCGGTGACGAGGAGGGCGCCGGGCGGGATCCCGCGTCAGGACTCCTCCGGCGCCCGGGCGGCCTGCCCCTTCGCGCGCCTGCCGACCACCGCGGCCGCCGCGACCGCGCTGCCCGCGAAGGCGAGCACAACCGTCCACGGGCGGTCGAGGACATGGCGGGTGGCGTGGTCCAGGGAGTACCTTCCGGGACCGGCGAGGCCGATGGCGGCGGCGGTGAACCCCAGGAACGCCGGGTACTCGTAGCCGCCGCTCTGGGCGAAGAACCCCGCCGGGGCGTGGACGGCGACCGCGCCCGCCATCGCCCCGGCGGCCGCCGCGCCCGCCGCCGGGGTCGCGAGGCCCAGCGCGAGCAGCACGCCGCCGCCGGCCTCGCCGAGCCCGGCCGCCGCGGCGCTGCGCCGGGGCGGGTGGAAGCCCATCGCCTCCATCGCCGCGGCGGTGCCCTGGATGCCCCCGCCGCCGAACCATCCGGCCAGCTTCTGGCTGCCGTGGGCGGCGAGCACCGCGCCGGTGCCGACGCGCAGGGCGAGCAGGCCGAGATCACGGCGATTGACGCAGACCATGACGACTCCCGAGGTGAGGGGGCTGGAGTGGACCGACTACGGCTCCACTGTCGTCGGCCCCGGCCCCCTCGGCCCCCCGGGGCTCGGCCGTTCGGGTGAGCGCCACGGGGTCCGGGATGCGACGCAGATCATTGTGCAACTAGTTGCATAAGCACTCCGCGGTGGTCTACAACTGAGCGACGACCCCGCGGAGGAGACCCATGAGCCTGTACCCGACCTTGCTGAGCCCCCTGGACCTCGGGTTCACCACCCTCCCCAACCGCGTGCTCATGGGCTCGATGCACACCGGCCTGGAGGAGGCCGAGGGCGGCTTCGCGCGGATGGCGGCGTTCTACGCCGAGCGCGCCCGAGGCGGCGTGGGGCTCATCGTCACCGGCGGCATCGCGCCCAGCGAGCGGGCCTGCTCGTTCCCCGGCGGCGCGAAGATGACGGACGAGGCGGAGGCGGCCCAGCACGCGGAGATCACCTCCGCGGTGCACGCCGCGGGCGGCCGGATCGCCCTGCAGATCCTGCACTTCGGACGGTACGCGCACCACGCCGACCTGGTCGCCCCGAGCGCGCTCAAGGCGCCGATCAGCGGATTCACCCCGCACGCCCTCACCGGCGACGAGGTCGAGGAGACCATCGAGGAGTTCGTCCGGGCGGCCGAGCTGGCGCGCCTCGCGGGGTACGACGGCGTCGAGATCATGGGCTCCGAGGGCTATCTGATCAACGAGTTCATCGTCTCCGCGACCAACCACCGCACCGACCGCTGGGGCGGCTCCTACGAGAACCGGATCCGGTTCCCCGTGGAGATCGTGCGCCGGGTCCGCGAGCGGGTCGGCGGCGACTTCATCCTGATCTACCGGCTCTCCATGCTGGACCTGGTCCCCGGCGGCTCGACGCTGGAGGAGGTCGTGGCCCTGGCGAAGGAGATCGAGGCGGCGGGCGCGACGATCATCAACACCGGCATCGGCTGGCACGAGGCGCGCATCCCCACCATCGCCACCTCCGTGCCGCGCGGCGCGTTCACCTGGGTGACCGAGAAGGTGCGCGGCGCGGTCTCCGTGCCCCTGGTGACGAGCAACCGCATCAACACCCCCGAGGTCGCCGAGGAGATCCTCGCCTCCGGCCGGGCGGACATGGTCTCCATGGCCCGGCCCTTCCTCGCCGACCCGGCGTTCGTCGCCAAGGCGGCCGCGGGCCGGTCGGACGCCATCAACACCTGCATCGGGTGCAATCAGGCCTGCCTGGACCACGTCTTCAACCTGGAGATCACCTCCTGCCTGGTCAACCCGCGCGCCTGCCACGAGACCGAGCTGGTGCTGAGCCCCACCCGGACCCGCAAGCGCGTCGCCGTCGTCGGCGCGGGCCCGGCCGGCCTCGCGTGCTCGGTCACGGCGGCGGAGCGGGGCCACGCGGTCACCCTGTTCGACGCGGCGCACGAGATCGGCGGACAGCTCAACGTGGCGCGCCGGGTGCCGGGCAAGGAGGAGTTCGACGAGACGCTGCGCTACTTCCGCACCCGGCTCGCCGAGCTGGACGTCGAGCTGCGCCTGGGCGTCCGGGCCGCAGCCGGGGACCTCGCCGGCTTCGACGAGGTCGTGCTCGCCACCGGCGTCGAGCCGCGCACCCCCGCGATCCCCGGCGCGGACCGCCCCGACGTGGTCGGCTACCTGGACGTGCTGCGCGGCGGCGCGCCGGTCGGGGAGCGCGTCGCGATCATCGGCGCGGGCGGCATCGGCTTCGACGTCGCGGAGTTCCTGACCGACGGCGGCGACGCGGCGAGCCGGGACGCGGACGCCTTCTTCCGGCAGTGGGGCGTGGACACCTCCTACGCCGGGCGCGGCGGGCTCCGCGCCCACGAGCGCCCGGCGCCGCCGCGCACGGTCCACCTGATCCAGCGCGGGAGCGGCAAGGTCGGGGCGCGGCTCGGCAGGACGACCGGCTGGATCCACCGCACGGAACTGCGCCACCGGGGCGTCGAGATGATCTCCGGGGCCGGCTACGAGCGGATCGACGACGAGGGCCTCCACCTCACCGTGGACGGGCAGCGGCGGGTGCTGAGCGTGGACACCGTGGTGCTGTGCGCGGGTCAGGAACCGCGCCGGGAGCTGTACGAGGAGCTGCGCGCGGCGGGCGGCCCGGTCCATCTGATCGGCGGCGCGGACGCGGCGGCCGAGCTGGACGCCAAGCGGGCCATCCGCCAGGGCACGGAGCTGGCCGCGGCGCTGTGAGTGGGCGGGGCGGGCCCCGGACGCCCCGGCCCCGTACGTCCCTAGGATGCCCCTCATGTCACTGCCCCACGCGATTCTCACCGCCCTGCTGGAGAAGCCGTCCTCGGGTCTCGAACTGACCCGCAGGTTCGACCGGTCGATCGGCTACTTCTGGTCCGCCACGCACCAGCAGATCTACCGCGAGCTGGGGAGGCTGGAGGAGGCCGGACGGATCAGGGCGCTGCCCGCCGCCGTCCCGGTCCGGGGGCAGCGGAAGGAGTACGAGGTGCTGCCCGCGGGCCGCGGGGAGCTGGCGGCCTGGGTGGCGCTCCGCGAGGACCCCCGGCCGGTCCGCGATCCGCTGCTGCTGCGGATGCGGGCGGCGGCGGTCGTCGGGGCGGACGGGTTGGGCGCGGAGCTGCGCCGCCACCTCGACCTGCACGAGCGCCAGTTGGCGGAGTACCGGGAGATCGAGGCTCGGGACTTCACCCCCGCGCCGACGACGGACGAGGGCCGGCTGCGCCATCTGGTGCTGCGGGGCGGCATCGACCTGGAGACGTTCTGGACCGGCTGGCTGACCCGCGCCCTCGACGACCTGGACGGCTGACGGGCGTCCCCTGCCGCGGGGGCCCGGTCAGCGGCTCGTGCCGGCGGTGAGGCGGTCGGCGGCGAGCGCGGCGGTCTCGGCGCGCCGGGGGCGGGCGACGAAGAACCGGGGCGGGGCCGGGGCGAGCGGCTCGGGGGCCTCGGCCTCGTCGGCCGTCGCGCCCGTCCGCGGGGGCGCGCCCTGCGTCGGGGTCCGGGTGAGCAGGACCACCCCGCGTACGGCGGCGACCGCGCCGAGGAGGGCGAGGGCCACGCTGACCGGGCCGCCCTGGAGCCGTTCCCCGAGCAGGGCCAGGCCGATCGCGGCGGCGGCGATCGGGTTGGCGAGGGTGACCACGGCGAGCGGAGCGCCGAGCCCGCCCCGGTAGGCGGTCTGGGACAGCAGCAGTCCGCCCATCGCGAAGGCCGAGACGAGCAGCGCCACCGTCAGCAGCCGCCAACTGAACAACGGGCCGCCCGAGTGGTCGGTGACCGCGACCGTGAGGGTCTGGGTGAGGGCGGAGGCCACCCCGGAGGTGATGCCGGAGGCCGCCGCGTGCCGCAGCCCCGGACGGGTTCCGGGGCGGCTGAGTCCGGCGACGACCGCCATGGTGGCCGCGCCGACGCCGAGCGCTTCGGCCAGGCTCAGGGTCTCGTGCGGGGCGGAGCCGCCCGCGGTCAGCAGCAGCGCGCCCAGCCCGAGCAGGGTGAGCACCGTGCCCCGCCACTCGACACGGCCCACCCGGCGCCCGGCGGCGCGCGCCCCGAGGGGGACGGCGGCCACCAGGGTCAGCGCGCCGAGCGGCTGGATCAGCGTCAACGGGCCGTACTTGAGCGCGGCGACGTGCAGCAGCGCGCCCGCGGCGTTGAGGCCGACCGCCGCCCACCACACGCCCCGGCCCAACAGCCGCCAGGTCCCGGCGGACGGCTCGGTGCGCCCGGCGATCCGGGACTGGGCCACGGCGGCGGCCGCGTAGGCCCCGGCGGAGACGAGGGAGAGCGCCACGGCGAACAGGGTGGCGCTCATCGCGCGACTCCGGCCCGCTCGCGCCACCCGGCGTACGCGGGTTCCGCCCCGGCCTCGGCCGTCGCGCCCCCGTCCCGGACGTACGCCGGTCGTACTCCGGCCTCCGCGGCGGCATCGGCGCGCGTGCCGCACGCCGGTGCGGAGGCGGCGTGCGGCACGGTGCGGTCGGTGCTCGGCCACCCGGACGGCCGGGCCGCGAGCGCCGGAGCGTGCCGGGGGCGCAGCGGGAACACGGCGAACGCGACGGCGAGCAGCGCGGTGGCGACGATCGCGTCGAGCCAGTAGTGGTTGGCGGTGCCCACCACGACGGCCAGGGTCAGCGCCGGGTGCAGCAGCCACAGCCAGCGCCACCGGGAGCGGGTGGCGACGATCAGTCCGACGGCGACCATCACGGCCCAGCCGACGTGCAGCGAGGGCATCGCGGCGAACTGGTTCGCCATCGAGTCGGTCGCGGGCGTCTGCCCGTAGACCGTCGGCCCGTAGACCTGGCCGGTGTCGACGAGGCGGGCGACGGGCAGCATCCGGGGCGGGGCCAGCGGGAAGGCCAGGTGCAGCGCCAGGGCGGAGGCGGTGAGCGCGGCGAGGACCCGGCGGGACCAGACGTAGTGCCGGGGGCGGCGCCAGTACAGCCAGATCAGGAAGAGCGCGGTGGCGGGGAAGTGCACGGCGGCGTAGTACGTGTTCGCCGTGTGGACGAGGGTCTGGCCGTGCAGGAGCGCGCTCTGGACGACGCCCTCGCCGGGGAGGCGCAGGGCGCGTTCGAGGTCCCACACGTCCTGGGCGTTGCGGAACGCCTCCTCGACGTGTCCGTTGGCCGCCCGGCGGCCGAATTTGTAGGCCAGGAAGAGGCCGGCCACGAGAAGGAGCTCGCGGACGAGGGGCGGTCGGGCACGTATGTCCGGCTCCTGGTCCGCGGGCTCGGTGCGGGCGTACGTCACCCGGTGCCCCCTTGGATGCGAAGCGGTGTCAGGACGGCAGGGTTCCGCCCGTGCCGTATCGATACGCCAGTGTACCGATACGTGGGCGTATCGGTACACACGCGTATCGGTACACTGGCGTATCGAGAGCCTCACCGCACCGCAGCAGGAGGTACCGCCCATGCCGTCGCTCGATTCCGCATCCGAGCCGCCTCTCGCCTCGCCCCGGTCGAAGATCACACCGGAGCGGGCGCAGGAGCTGTACGCGGCGGTGCTGGACCTGCTGCGGGAGGGCGGGTACGAGGCCCTGACCATGGAGGGCGTCGCCGCCCGCACCCGCTGCGGGAAGTCCACGCTGTACCGGCAGTGGGGCTCCAAGCCCGAGCTGGTCGTCGCGGCCCTGCACGGCACTCGCCGGATGCGCCTGCCGAACGTCGACACGGGGACGCTGGCCGGGGACCTGCTGGAGGCGGCGCGGATGATCGGCGAGGCGTCGGGGCGCGACACCCCGCTGATGCACGCCCTCAGCCACGCGGCCCTGCAGAGCCCGGAGCTGCTGAGCGCGCTGCGGGAGGCGCTGATCGCGCCGGAGGTCGCGGCGATCGACGCGATGGTCCGCAGGGGCCGGGAGCGCGGCGAGATCCCGGCCGACCACCCGGCCGCCGCGTACGTGGCGACCCAGTTGCTCGGCGTGATGCGCGCCCGCCCGCTGCTGGAGGGGCGCTACGCCGACGCGGCGTACCTGACCCGGTTCGTGGAGCGGGTCGTCCTCCCGAACCTGGGGCTCACGGCGGAGGCGCCGGAGTCCTGAGAGACGTGGACCGCCCGTCCCAGCGGATGGGGCGGTCCACCCGGCCGCCGCACCGTGGGGACGGGGGCGGCGCACCGGCCGACCGTGTGTCCGCCCCGCGCACGGCGGGCCGGACCCCGGTCGCGGACGACGCCCGCCGCGCCTTTCACGGCGCATGTGCCGAAGGTCACCCGCCCGGCCCCGAGCCCGGCCCGGCGCCCCCCGCGCGGGAAGCCGCCGACGCCGCCGTCCGACCGCCCCGCTCCCGGCGGCGGCCGGGCCCGCCCGCCTCCCCGCCCGCGGGCCGCTCGGACCATGACCGCCTCCGACCTGGCCCTTCGCCGGCGTCCGCCCGAGCGTCATATTCGTTTGCCCGGAAGGCACGCGTCCTTTTAGCGTCGACGGCATGAAAGCCTTGACCGAACAGGACATCCGCACGTCGTTCATCAACTGTTCGAAGGGCGAGGCGAAGCGTCTGCCGCTCCCCCGCGATCTGGACGAGCGCCCGTGGGAGGACCTGGACTTCCTGGGCTGGCGCGACCTCTCCGCGCCGGACCGGAGCTACATCGTCACCGAGCTGCACGGCACGCTCGTCGGGATCACCCTGCGGTTCCCTTCCCACCAGCGCGGGTTCCTGCACCGCAGCATGTGCTCGGTCTGCCTGACCACGCATCCGGGCAGCGGGGTCTCCCTCATGACCGCCCGCAAGCGGGGGCAGGCGGGGCGCGACGGGAACTCGGTCGGCATCTACCTCTGCACCGACCTGGACTGCTCGCTCTACGTGCGCGGCAAGAAGACGCCCGCGCCCGGCAGCCGGTTCGAGGAGTCGTTGACGCTGGAGGAGCAGGTGCGACGGACCCGCGACAAGCTGACCGGCTTCCTGGAGCTGCTCGGCGAGTGAGCGCGGGCCGTGCGGCCCGCCCGCCGCACGGCCTCCACGGATGCGGGCGCATCGGGCGGGCGGTATGAAGGAGGGACCACCCATGCGATCGGAGTAGGCCCCATGGACGATTACCCGCTCCTGAACCTGTTCCTGACCATGCTGTACCTGTTCCTCTGGGTCATGTGGTTCTTCCTGCTGTTCAAGGTGGTCACCGACCTCTTCCGGGACCACTCGATGAGCGGCTGGGCCAAGGCGGGCTGGCTGATCTTCGTGATCGTGCTGCCGTACCTGGGCGTGCTCGTCTACCTCATCGCCCGCGGGCGCAGTATGCGCGAGCGGGACGCCCAGGCGGCCAGGGCCTCGGAGGCCGCCTTCCGCGACTACGTGCGGGACGCCGCCGGCACGCGGGACGGTGGAGGCGGCGGCCATGTGAGCGACCTGGCCAAGCTCTCGGAGCTCAAGGACAAGGGCGCGCTCACCCCGGAGGAGTACGACCGGGCGAAGGCGAAACTCCTCGCCTGAGCCGCCGAGGCCCGCGAGGGCCGGGCCCGCCCGGCGAGGGCGGCCGTCCCCTCCGACGGCCCCTCCCCCGCGCGGGCCCACGACCGCCCGGCACGGCAGCCGTGCCGGGACCCAGCCCGCGGCGCTTCGCACCGCCGCCCGCACGAGGGGAAGTGGCATGACCGGTGGACCCGAGCCCATCAGCGCCGTAGCCCGCGAGGCGATCGAGCAGGAGCTCTCCGACCTCCGCACCGAGCGCGAGGCGGTCGCCGTCACGCTGCGGGGCGGCGGCGGAGACCAGACGGGGGACCGGGCGGACGAGGCCGACCAGCTGGAACGCGGCACCGACCTCGTACGGCTGGACCGCCGCATCGCCCTGCTCGAAGGGCGGCTGCGGGAGGGGGCCGCCGCGGGCCCCCCGCGCGGCGACGCGGTCGGCGTGGGCAGCTCGGTGGCGGTGCGGTTCTCGGACGGCACGGAGACGACCGTCCAGATCGGGGAGGTCGCCGAGGCGCACGACCCGACCATGGTCACCGCCGACAGCCCGCTGGGCCGGGCGCTGCTCGGCCGCCGCCCCGGCGACACGGTCCACTACGGCACGCCCGAGGGCCCCTCGACCGCCGTCGTCGTGTCGATCGGCGGCGGGGACGGCACGGCGCGGCACGGCGCGTAGGGGCGGTCGCCCTCAGTCGGTGACGATGCCGGCGACGAGGTTGATGGCGGTCGCCAGGATGCTGGTGCCGAACACGTACGACAGCAGGCAGTGCCGCACGACGACGGCGCGCAGCTCCGAGGTGGAGACGTCCGTGTCGGAGACCTGGTAGGTCATGCCGAGGTTGTAGCTGAAGTACAGGAAGTCGATGTACCGCGGGCGGTCCGGGGTGTTGAAGTCGATCCCGCCCTCGGGCGCCGAGTAGTAGATGAACGCGTACCGGGTGGCGTACATCAGGTGCAGGGCCGCCCAGGCCATGAACACCCCGCACAGCGCGGCGGCGGCCGCGGCGCGGGTCAGGCCGCCGCCGACCAGGAGCAGCGCCACGATGGCGCCCAGGCCGCACAGGGCCGTGCCGACGACGGCCAGCTCCTCGGCGATGGGCCGGAACTTCTCACGGCGGACGTTGCGCCGGGTGGCGGCGACGTCCATGTCGTAGAGCACGAGCCAGCCGGACAGGACGAAGAGGGTCTCGGCCGCGGCGATGCCGCAGAGGACGCCCAGCGGGGGCGTGCCGAGCAGGCCGGTGACCACGCCGACGAGGGCGCCGAGGAGCGCCGAGGCGGCCAGCCGGGGGGTGGCGGACAGCATGAACCAGTGGCCCATGGCCTCAGGCCTCCGGGGCGACCGCGGCGACCGCCGGGACAGCGGGTTGAGCTGAGGCCATGGGGACTCCCATCGACACAGAAGGCGCAATACGGACGAAACGGCGCGCGCTCAGCGTAGCCGCGGGAAGATCGACGCGCAGCCCCGCACGGTGGCGCGTCCGCGGGGGCACTCGGCGGCGCGGCCGGCCACATGCCGGAGATGAACGTCCTGTGCGCGCTGGGCGACCACAGCACCCGGAGCGGCCGGCCGGTCACGAAGCACCTCGCGGTCACCGGCGCCCGAGCGGCCCGCTGAGGCGCGGTCCGCAGGCTGCGCACCGGCCGCGGCCTATGATCCGGAGACCGACGCCCCGGCGCCGCCGGTCAGGGGTGCGCCGCGGTTCCCGGCCGTGCGGCACGGAACTCCGCCCGCGCGGCGGCGAGGGACTGGGGGCCGCGACGAGAGGAGAGCACCATGGGACGAGTGACCGCGCGGCGGCGCGTCCTGCGCATCCGGGACGGCGTGCCGTCGCACCGGCCCGACACGCTCGCCGCCGAGGAACCCATGGAGATCCGGGTCGGCGGCCGACCGCTGACCGTGACCATGCGCACGCCCGGCGACGACTTCGACCTCGCGGCCGGTTTCCTGGTGAGCGAGGGCGTGGTGCACGCGACCGAGGACGTGGCGGGGATCAGGTACTGCGCGGGGGCGACGGCCGACGGCGGCAACACCTACAACGTGGTGGACGTCGGCCTGGCGGCCGGTGTGGCCGCCCCGGACGCCTCCCTGGAGCGCAACTTCTACACGACGTCCTCGTGCGGCCTGTGCGGCAAGGCCAGCCTGGACGCGGTCCGCACCACCGCCGCGTGGTCGGTCGCCGAGGACCCTTTGCGGCTCGGGCCGGACGTCCTGTCGGCCCTGCCGGACCGGATGCGGGCGGCCCAGCGCGTCTTCGACAGCACCGGCGGCCTGCACGCCGCCGGGCTGTTCGACCGGGACGGCGAGCTGCTGTGCCTGCGCGAGGACGTCGGCCGGCACAACGCCGTGGACAAGGTCGTCGGCCACGCGCTGCGGAAGGGGCTGCTGCCGCTGCGCGGGACCGTGCTGATGGTGAGCGGACGCGCCTCGTTCGAGCTGGTGCAGAAGGCGGTCATGGCCGGCGTCCCCGTCCTCGCGGCCGTCTCCGCCCCCTCCTCGCTCGCCGTGGACCTCGCGGCGGAGAGCGGGCTGACCCTGGTCGGCTTTCTGCGCGGTACGTCGATGAACGTGTACGCCGGGGCGGAACGGCTCGAACCGCAGACCGTGGCCTGAGCTCGGGCCGGGCAGGCGCCGACCGCGTCCGACCGACGCCGCGGGGCCGCGGGGGCCAAGGGGTGTCGCGGAACAGGGCCGGACAGGCCGCGGTGTCGGGTGCGGTGCGTCGCAGGGCGCTGGAATGCCCTCGTCGCGGAGCGATTCGGGCGTTCAGGCGACGCCGCGACGTGCCGTGCCAGGCGTCGTGGGCCCGGCCTTGATCCGCCGGACACCCCCTAGGGGTTCTCCTCCGCGTCCGGTTCCGGCGGCAGGCCCACCTCCTCGCGGTCCTTCTCCAGGCGCTCGTCGAGTTCCTCCTCGTCCGGGCGGCGGGGCATTCCGCGGCCGTGCCCGGAGTCGGGGTCGCCCTCGACCTCTTCGTTCGACTTGTGGTGGTGATGGGACATCGGTCGCTCCTTGCCGTCGGGGCGTCGGCCGCCGCGGGGCCTGATCGGCCCGAGGGCCTCTCCCCCGTCTCGGCGCACCGACTCCGGACGGGCGAGTGCGGACCCCTCCACTGAAACCCGGTGGCGCGCCCCGTGCAAACGGTGCGCCCGGACCGGCTCCGGGCCCCACCGCCCGGCGCGCCCCGAGGCGCCAGGCCGGGGCGTGCCGCGCCCGACTCCCACGTCGCGCGCCCGGTGCGGCCGGCGCGCCCCGCGGGTCACCGCCAGGCGCTGGCCTCGGTCGCGTGGACGCAGTAGCGCTGGTACGTGCTCTCCCCGCCGATACGGGGGATCGCGCAGGCGGTGACCCGGAACTCGCCGCCCACGCGCACCATGCTGGTGAACTTGTCGCCCCCGTACTCGATCTCCGCCGTGCGTCTGGCTCCCCCCGCGGCCTCCGCCGTCACCTGGTCCCCCTCGCTCCCCCGCTCGACCCGCGCCCACACCGCCTGGCAGTTCTCGCTGTAGCGGAGCTGAAGGGCGGCGGGGTTGTCGAGGACGGGCTTGAAGGTGCGCGCGTCCTCGTCGCACCCCCGCTTCCGCGGGTCCTTCCCGTCGCAGGCCTCGCCCGGACAGCCCGGCTCGTCGAGGAAGGCCCCCACCGCGTGCTCTCCGAGCGGGCTCATGACCGCGGCCGCCACCGCGCCGACGAACGCCACGGCGCAGGCCACCGCCGTGGCGCCGCCGCGGCGGCCGCTCCCGCCCACGAGCGGGCGCGGCCCCGGTTCCGGGGCGGCCGGGGAGTCGTCTCTGGTGCTGTTCGTCGCCACGGGGACCGCCTTGGTGCACAGATCGGGAGAAGACACGATTCCTCCCTGTCCTCCCTCGGGGGAAGGCGCGGTCGGGAGCATCGGGAGCGTTCGGCCCCTGCCTCGCGCGCCCCTCGCTCGGCGACGACCCCGCTTCGGGCGACGGGCCGGCGCCGGGCGTCCACCGCCGCGAGGCGCACCGGGCATCCGCCTATACCGCATTCCCGCCGGGAGCGCCGCACACAGTCACTCGTCCGAGTGTCGGCGGGGACGAACTCTCGGGTCCCGACCCGTCCGCGTGGTCGGGTTGCCTCACTCCGGGGACGGCGCGCCGCCCGGACGGGCGGTCCGCTGCGCCGGGGGCGGGATGACGCCCGGACGCGGTCCCGCCCGCCGACGACGGCGTGTGTCGGGCCCGAACACATGAGGCTCGGGGCGGACGCCCTGGGCGTGGACGAATGCGGGGACGTGGCTGTGCACCTGACGACGCATGAGCAGGAACGCCTGATGCTGCACGTGGCGGCGGATGTGGCGGGGAAACGGCGGGCTCGGGGGGTGCGGCTCAACTACCCCGAGGCGATGGCCCTGTTGATCGTGCACGTGCTGGAAGGAGCACGGGACGGCAGGACCGTCGCCGACCTCATGTCCTCGGGCCGGAAGGTGCTGTCCAGGGATGAGGTGATGGAGGGCGTCCCGGAGATGATCGAGAACGTGCAGGTGGAGGCCACGTTCCCGGACGGCACGAAGCTGGTCACCGTGCACGGCCCGTTCCCCGAGGCGGGCGGGGACGAGGAGCCGGCGGTCTGGCCGGGGAAGGTGGAGTTCTCCCCGCGCGAGGGGGACGAGGTGGTGGTCTTCAACGAGCGCGACCGGCAGGAGGGCCGGGTCACGAGGGTGACGGTCGAGAACCCGACCGACCGCCCGGTCCAGGTCGGCTCCCACTACCACTTCGCCGAGGTCAACGACGGGCTGGAGTTCCCGCGCGCGGACGCGTGGGGCAGGCGTCTGAACATCCCCGCCGGCAGCTCCGTGCGTTTCGAGCCCGGCATCACCGAGGAGGTCGAGCTCGTGCCCATCGAGGGCGAGCGGGTGGTCCGCGGACTGCGCGGCCCCGTCGAGGGTCTTCCCGAGAAGATCGACGGCTCGCTCGACCGGACCAACGGCCCCTTCCGCAAGGAGCAGATGTGAACTCCCCGACCGGCCACCCCGACTGCGCCTGCTGCCGCACGCGGCCCGACCCCCACGCGCCCCTCCCCCGCGCCGACTACGCGGACCGGTACGGCCCGACGACCCGCGACCGCATCCGCCTCGCCGACACGGCCCTGCACATCAAGATCGAGGACGACTGGTCGGGCGGCCCCGGACGCAGCGGCCACGAGATGGTCTTCGGCGGCGGCAAGGTGATCCGGGAGTCGATGGGGCAGTCCGTGGCCCCGCGCGACCCCGGCGGCGCGTCCGAGGAGGCAGGCGCCGTGCTGCCTCCCGACACCGTCATCACCGGCGCCGTCGTGCTGGACCACTGGGGCGTCGTGAAGGCCGACGTCGCCCTCCGCGACGGGCACATCATCGCGCTCGGCAAGGCGTACAACCCCGAGACGATGGATCCGCTGCACGAGGGCTCCGTCCGCCACAACGGCATCGGCCCGAAGCCCATCGACTTCGTCGTCGGACCCGACACCGAGGTCATCGCCGGCAACGGCAGGATCCTCACCGCCGGCGGCATCGACACCCATGTCCACTTCGTCTGCCCCGGCCAGATCGACGAGGCCCTGGCCTCGGGCGTCACCACCCTCATCGGCGGCGGCACGGGCCCGGCGGAGGGCAGCAAGGCGACCACCGTCACGCCGGGGGCCTGGCACATCGACCGCATGTTCGAGGCGTTGGACGGCTTCCCGGTCAACATCGGGCTGCTGGGCAAGGGCGCGACGATGTCCAAGGCGTCCATGTACGCCCAGGTGGACGCCGGCGTCATCGGGCTCAAGGTCCACGAGGACTGGGGCGCCACCCCGGCCGTCATCGACGCGTGCCTGGAGGTCTGCGAGGAGACCGGCGTCCAGCTCGCCCTGCACGCCGACTCGCTGAACGAGGCCGGTTTCGTCCAGGACACCGTCGAGGCCATCGGCGGCCGCCCGATCCACGTCTTCCACGTGGAGGGCGCCGGAGGCGGCCACGCCCCCGACATGATCAGGATGGTGAGCGAGCCGAACGTCCTGCCCGCCTCCACCAACCCCACCCGGCCGCTGACCGTGAACACGGTCAAGGAGCACTTCGACATGGTGATGGTCTGCCATCACCTCAACCCCGCCGTCCCCGAGGACCTGGCCTTCGCGGACTCCCGGATCCGGCCCTCCACGATGGCCGCCGAAGACGTCCTCCACGACCTCGGGGCCATCTCGATCATGTCCTCGGACGCCCAGGCCATGGGCCGCGTCGGCGAAATGATCATGCGCACCTGGCAGACCGCGCACGTGATGAAGGCGCGTCGCGGCTTCCTCGCGGAGGACCAGTCGAGCGACGACGCCCCCAGGACCGCTCCAGAGAACGGGACGCCGGCGGACAGTACGCCGGCGGGCCGGCCGCCCCTGGCCGACAACAGGCGCGCCCGCCGGTACGTCGCGAAGTACACCATCAACCCGGCCCTCGCCCAGGGCATCGACGGCGTCGTCGGATCGGTGGAGACCGGCAAGCTGGCCGACCTCGTGCTGTGGGAGCCGAAGTTCTTCGGCGTCAGGCCGCACCTGGTCATCAAGGGCGGACAGATCGCGTACGCCCAGGTGGGCGACGCCAACGCGTCCATCCCCACCCCGCAGCCCGTCCTGCCGCGCCCCGTGTGGGGCGCCACCGGTCTGGCCCCCGGCTCCCTCTCGTACAACTTCGTCACCGAGCGGGCCATCGGGAAGGGGATCGCCGAGGGGCGCAAACTGGCCAAGCGGTTCAAGGCCATCACGGACACGCGCGCCGTCACGAAGGCCGACATGAAGGAGAACAGCGCGACCCCCGACGTCCGTGTCGACCCCGACACCTACGAGGTCGTCATCGGCGGAGCCACCGTGACGGACGTGACCACGTTCGTCGACGACCAGATCGTCGACCGCGCCTACGTCACCGAACTGCCGATGGCCCAGAGGTACTTCCTCTTCTGAGCCCGCCCGCGACTCCCCCCGGCGACACACGAGGCAAGGCAGAGGAAGAGATGACGACGACGAGTGGCCGATCCCCCCTGAGCCGTGCCGCGCTGTTCGTCCTGGCCGACGGGCGGTTCCCCGCCGGAGGGCACGCGCACTCCGGCGGCGCCGAAGCGGCCGTGGCCGCGGGCCGGATCAGGGACGCGGACTCGCTGGAGGACTTCTGCCGGGGGCGGTTGCACACCTCGGGCCTGGTCGCGGCGGCGCTGGCCGCCGCGGCCGCGACCGGCCACGACCCGCTGGAGCTGGACGAGGCCGCCGACGCCCGCACCCCGGCCCCGGCCCTGCGCACCACCGCCCGCAGACTCGGCCGCCAGATGATGCGGGCAGCCCGCGCCTCCTGGCCGTCGGCCGAACTGGACCGGTTGGCCGCGGCTCGGCCCCGAGGCGCCCACCAGCCCGTGGTCCTCGGCCTGGCCGCCCGGTCGGCCGGGTTGGCCCCGCTGGACGCCGCCGGCGCCGCCGCGTACGAGACCGTCAGCGGGCCGGCCACCGCGACGGTGCGGCTGCTGGGCCTCGACCCGTTCGACGCCACCGCCGCCCTGGCCCGCCTGGCGCCGGAGATGGACCAGGTCGCCGCGGCGGCCGCCCGAGCCGCGCGGCGCGTCCCCGAGGAGGGGGTCGACGCGCTGCCCGCCGCCTCCGCGCCGCTGCTGGACATCGGCGCACAGCAGCACGCCGCTTGGCCGGTACGCCTGTTCGCGTCCTGAACACCCGACGTACGACCTACGCAAGGAGCACAGATGCACCTCGGTCACGAGCTCGACGAGAAGTTCCCGCACCGCCACACCTACAGCGCCGCGGCCCCCGAACACCCCGACGGCACGAGGCGCGCCCTGCGCGTCGGGCTGGGCGGCCCGGTCGGCTCGGGCAAGACCGCCACCGTCGCCGCCCTGTGCCGGACCCTGCGCGCCGAGATGTCCATCGCCGTGGTCACCAACGACATCTACACCCGCGAGGACGCCGACTTCCTGCTGCGCGAGGCCGTCCTGCCGCCGGAGCGCATCCAGGCCGTCGAGACGGGCGCCTGCCCCCACACGGCGATCCGCGACGACATCTCCGCCAACCTGGAGGCCGTCGAGGACCTGGAGAACGCGGTCGGCCCGCTCGACCTGATCCTGGTGGAGTCCGGCGGGGACAACCTGACCGCCACCTTCTCCAAGGGGCTCGTGGACGCGCAGATCTTCGTCATCGACGTGGCCGGCGGCGACGACATCCCGCGCAAGGGCGGCCCCGGCGTCACCACCGCCGACCTCCTCGTCGTCAACAAGACGGACCTCGCCCCCCACGTCGGTTCCGACCTCGCCGGCATGGCCCGCGACGCCGGGGCCCAACGCGGCGACCTGCCCGTCGTCTTCACCTCCCTCAAGGAGGAGGGCGGCGTCAAGCCGGTCGCCGACTGGGTCCGCGAACGCCTCGTCCACTGGACCGCGGTCCGCGCATGACCCTCACCGCGCGAGGGGCCGCGCCGGCCCCCCGGAACCCGGCCGTCGGCGTACGGGCCACGGCCCGCATCACGGCGGCCGTCCGGGGCCGCACCACCACCCTGCCCGTCCTCGACGGCGACGGGCCCTTCGAACTCCGGCGCACGCGCTCACACGGCTCCGAGGCGCGCGTCTGCGTCGTCGGCGCCATGAGCGCCCCGCTCGGCGGCGACCGCCTCCGCATCGAGGCCACCGTCCACGAGGCCGCGGTGCTCCACGTCACCTCCGCCGCCGCGACCCTCGCCCTGCGGGGGCCGACCCAGGAGCACGCGGCCTACGACGTCCGCCTCACCGTCGCGGAGCACGCGGAGCTCCACTGGCTGCCCAGGCCGCTGATCTGCGCGGCCGGCTCCAACCTCCGCCAGACGTGGACCGTCGACCTCGCCCCCACCGCACGGCTCGTGCTGCGCGAGGAACAGGTGCTCGGACGCGCCGGGGAGCCCTCCGGCCGCGTGGCAACCCGCCTCACCGTCCGGCGCGGCGGGCACGTCCTCCTCGATCAGGAGGCCGCGTACGGTCCGGGCGCGCCCGGCTGGGACGGCCCGGCGGTGCTCGCCGGCAACCGTGCGACCGGGCAGGTCCTCGTCGTCGACCCGGTGTTCGGGGACAGTCCCCCGGCGGCCCGGCTGCACGGCGACGCCCCGCAGGACGGGCAGGCCGTCCTGACACCACTGGCGGGGCCCGCGGCGCTCGTCACCGCCGTCGCCCCGGACGGGCGCCGGCTGCGCCGCCTCCTCGACGCCGCGCACAGCGCTCTGCACGCGACCGCCCTCGACGCCACGCGTCGCTCCTGACGCACAGGGCCGGGGCCGGGGGCGGACGGCGGCGGGCGGTGAGGCGACCGGCGGCGCAGCGGCACCGGACCGGTTCATTCCGGCTACGGGCCGGGCCCCGCCGCCCCGCGCGCACGACCAGGTCCTCGTCCAGGACGCGAGCGGGACCACCGCCCGCCCGGTCCCGCCGCCCGCTCTCACCCGAGCGGCGGACGATCCCCGAAGAAGGCGGTCATCTCGGTCGTCCAGGGCGCCGGGGCGTCGTCGGACGCGAACCAGTCCGTGGGGCCGTTGGCGCCCTCCCAGGCGGCGTGGAGGTCGGCGAACGCGGCGAGGAAGTCCTGTGCGAGCAGCGACGCCTCGTACAGGTCCTGGTCGGGGGTCTGCGCGCTGGCCCCGACGATCAGGCCGCGGACCTCGGCGGAGTGGCCGTAGCGGAAGGCGCCGTCACCGCAGAGGTGCGGGTCGCTGTGCACGGCCTCCCCGTAGTTGCGGCCGATGCGGCGGTGGCCGGCGGCCTTGGCCGCGGCGTTCGGCAGGAAGCGGTGGCCCTCCTCGCCGATGGTGATCGCGCCGAGCACGGCGTCCTCGTGCCGCGTCCAGCGATCGGCCGTGGGGTCCAGCAGGACGAAGGCCATGGCCGGCCGGGGGTAGGGGTCGCGCGGCGCGGCGGCGGGATCGGCGTGGTGGTGGCGCCAGACGGCGGCGGCGCGGCGCAGCCCGAGTTCGAGCAGGAGGGCGTCCAGGCCGGAGTCGGAGAGCAGGTAGCGGTAGGGGTTGCGGCGGTGGCGGGCGCGGACGGTGAGGCCGTCCGGGGAGACCGCTTCGGCGGGCGGTCCCGGCGGGCTGGAGGCAAGGACGGTCATGCGAACTCCTCGGGGCGGCCGGCGGCGACGGGTCGCGGGGATCTGTCCCGCCGGCGGGACACTGGGGGCCGTTCGGGCTCCGGTCCGCGGGGAGCCGGGCACGGTCGGCAGAGTGGTATAGACCTTGATGCGGGAGGGAGGCGTGGTCAATATAAGCGGTGCCGCGGCCCCGGAGGGCCTCGTACATCACTGCTGTCGAGGGGGAGATGTGGGACCTGTAGACCGTCATGGGGCAGAGGTCAGGCTGAGCGGTGCCGTGATGGCGCACCCGAAGCGGATGCGGGAGGCCCGGCGGCTCGCCGACGCCGATCCGCGGGGGCGCATCCTGGTCACGACGGACCCGGACCCGGAGGGGCGGCCCACCGCGCTGCGCACCGCACCGGTGTCCTGGGGCTGTGTCGCGCCGGATGCCACGCACCACCTGGTGCTCCAGGACGACGTGGTGCTCGCCGAGGGGTTCTACGAGCACGCGGAGCGGGCGGCCGCCGCCGCGCCCGCCGGGGAGGCGATCTCCTTCTACGGCGGCTGGGAGGCCCGCAACGGGGCGGTCGCCCGGCTGGCGGCGCTGAGCGGCGTCGCCTGGGCGTACACCCTCCAGGAGCACGTGCCGTGCCAGGCGCTGATGCTGCCCGCCGAACTCGCGCGGGAGTACGGGGAGTTCCAGGAGAAGCACGGCGGCGGCTGGCCGTACGACGTGGTCGTCCAGCGGTTCCTCAACGAGCGCGGGGTGCCGGTCCGCTTCTGCACGCCGAGCACGGTGCAGCACGACGCCCTGCCCAGCCTCGCGGGGAACAGCTACCACGGGTTCCGGCAGGCGACCTGGTTCGACGGGACGACCCCGCTCGACGCCGGGGCGGGCGACTGCCCCCGGTTCCCGGTCGTGCCGTTCTACCAGTACGGAGACGCGCGATGCGCCGTGCGGGACGCGGACACCGGTGTCTGGGAGTACGTGGAGACCGAGCGCTGGCTGAGCCGAAACGGTTCTGCGGAGGGGTGCCTCGCGGCGTACGACGCGCCGGAGCACCGCACCGCCCGGCAGGAGCTCGGTGAGCGGATCGCCCGCGCCGTGTGGTTGACCGGGTACGCGCTCGGGGTCGTCCTCGCGGACGCCGAGGAGCCCGACCGGCGAACCGCCGCCACCGTGATGGAGACACTGGGCCCCGGCGGGCTGTGCGAGGAGTACACCGCCGAGGCTCTGCTGGCGATGGCGCCCGCCGTCCGGGACCTCGCGCTCGCGGCGATGGACGAGGGCCGCCGGGGCGTGCCCGCGCCGCCGGTCCGCGACGGCTCCGCGCTCCGCGTGTCCGGCGGCGGCGGGTTCGGCCGGCAACTGGCGGGGACCCTGGGCGACCTGGGGTTCCGGGCGCGGCACGGGGCCGACGGCGCGGACCCGCGGACCGCCTGCGCCGTCCACCTGGGCAGCGGGGACGGCGCGGGGCTCGACGAGGCGTTGGAAGCGGCGCGCGCGGCCGGGGCGGAGCGGTTGGTGTACGTCGGGTCGGCCGCCGTGTACCGGGGCCTTGGCGCCGGCGCGTTCACCGAGGAGGCGGTGGGCCCCGACGCGCCGCAGGACGAGGTGGCCCGCGGTTGGTGGGCGGAGGAGCGGCGCTGCCGGGAATGGGGCGAGGCGGCCGGCATCCCCGTACAGGTGCTGCGGATCGCCGATCCGGTGGGGCCGTACGCGCCCGCGTACACGGCCTGCGTGCGCTGGGTGGACCTGGCCTGGACGCGCCGCCCGCTGCTGCTCGACCCGCTCGGCGTGCACCAGGTCCTGGACCACCGCGACCTCGCGGACGCGATCCGCGCGGTGCTCTCCGCCCCGCCGGTCCAGCCCGTCCTCAACGTGGCTTCCGCCCGGCACGGCGAAGTGGAACTCGCCGGGCTGCTCGCCGACGTCTCCCGGCGCACGCCCTGGGAGTGGAGCCAGCAGCCGATCTCCCCGCGCTGGTCCATGGAGACCGGTCTGATCGAGCGCGAACTCGGCTGGCGGCCCACCGCTCCCCTCACGGAGGCGATGCGGGCGCTCGCCCAGTGGTACGCCTGCGACATCCACGGGGACTACGACGAGACCGTCTCCGCGGCCGCCGGCCTCTGATCCTTCCCGACTCCCCACCAGATAGGTTCACTTGCATGTCAGCGATAGCCGGATGGGTCGACTTCGCGCACGCCGCCGGAGCGCCCGACCCGACAGACGCCATGACCTCGGCACTCGCCGGGCGCGGACCGGGCGGCCAGGGGCTGTGGCGGTCGGCCCACGCCGGACTGGGACACCGGAGCGTCTCGCCCTCGGACGCGCAGCCCGTGGAGGTCGACACGGCGGCGAGCCGCGCCGTCGTGACGTTCGCGGGACGCCTCGGCAACGCGCAGGCGCTGCGCTCCCGACTGCGCTCCCTGGGCGTGGAGTTCACCTCGGACCAGGAAGCGGAGGTGGTGCTGCGCGCGTACCAGCGGTGGGGCGAGGACTGCGTCGACCGGATCGAGGGCGTCTACGCCTTCGCCGTCTGGGACGAGCGGCGCGAGGAGCTGCTGCTCGTGCGCGACCGGATGGGGGTGAAGCCGCTGTTCTACGCGCCCATGGCGCACGGCGTCCTGTTCGGGTCGGAGCCGAAGGCGATCCTGCGGCACCCCGCTTTCGCCCCGGCCGTCGACGCCGGCGGCCTCCGCGACGTCCTCTCCATCGCGCGGGTGCCCGGACACGCCGTGTTCCGGGGGATGCGCGAGGTCCGGCCCGGAGCCGTGGTCCGGATCGGCCGGGGACGCGCGCCGGTCGAGAGGGTCTACTGGGCCCTGCGGGCCGGGGAGCACGCCGACAGCCTGGACAAGACCGCCGCGACCGTCCGGGAGCTGCTGGAGACGGTGGTCTCCGAGCAGTTCGGGCCCGGTGGGGAGCCGCCCGCCTCGCTGCTCTCCGGCGGTCTGGACTCCAGCTCCCTGACAGCGCTCGCCGCCCGCGAGGCCGCCGCGCTCGGGACCGGCCCGCTCCGCAGCATCGCCGTCAACGACCAGGATTCCAACGGCGGTTCGGGCAACGAGGACCATCTCTACGCACGGATGATGGCCGAGCACGCGGGGACCGACCACCACGAGGTCTCCCTCGCGAGCCTGGACCTCCTCGATCGGCGGCTGCGCGGTGACGTCCTGGCCGCGTACGACATCCCCATCAACAAGGGCGACCAGTACGCCTCACTGCTGAGCCTGTTCCGCGCCGCCGGCGCGTACTCCCCCGTGGCGCTGTCCGGCGAGCTCGGCGACGACGTCTTCGCGGGATACAACTGGCAGCGCTTCGACCGCTGGGTGCACACCGACACCTTCCCGTGGGTCGCGGAAGGCCGGGGCCGCTTCGACGGCATGGCCACCGTGTTCGACGCCAAGCTGCTCGCGACGCTGGACCTCGCCACGTACGAACACGACTGCCACCGGGCGGCGATCGCCGAACTCGGCGCGCGCGAGGTCGTCGCCGACCCGGTCGAGGCGCGGCACCGGGAGGTCACCTACCTGGCGCTGACCCGCCATGCCCGGGTGCTCTTCGACCGGCTCGACCGGCTCGGCATGGCCGCGGGCCTCGACATCCGCGTGCCGTTCGCCGACCCCCGCCTGCTCGCGTACGCCTTCGACATCCCCTGGTCGATGAAGTCGTCCGACGGCAGGGAGAAGAGCGTGCTGCGCGCCGCCATGCGCGACGTGCTGCCCGAGCGGATCGCGATGCGCGTCAAGACCCCGTACCCGAACCTCCGGGACGATGCCTACGACCGCGTCCTGCGCGAACGCCTCCACGCCGTCGTGCGCGCCGGCGACAGCCCCGTCCTGCCGCTGCTCTCGGCCGGCCTGCGGGACGCGACGGCCCTGGAGGGGGTCGGCCGGGCGGTCCTGGAGACGGCGCTGCAACTGGACGACTGGCTACGGGTGTACGACGTCCGGATAGAGTTCTGAGATGACCGAATCCGCCTCCGCCGCCCCGAAGGCGCCGCTGTGGACCCGCAACTTCACGCTGTACTTCACGGCCCGGATCGCCTCGCTGCTCGGTGACGCGATGCTGCCCGTGGCGCTCTCGGTGGCGATGCTGGCGCTCGGGTACGGCGTCAGCGCCGTGGGATACGCCCTGGGCGCGTGGATGGGGGCGTTCGCGCTGTTCGTGGTGTTCGGGGGCGTCCTCGCGGACCGCATCCACCCGCGACCGCTGATGATCGGCGCGGACGCCGTGCGGTGCTGCCTGATCGGTGCGACGGCCGTCGCCTTCGCGAACGGGCGGCCCGGTCTGTGGTTCATCGTCGCCATCACGGCCCTCGGCGGCGTCGCGACCGCCATGTTCCAGCCGGGCGTGAACGGGCTGGTGCCGCAGGTCTCCACCGACCCGCAACGGGCCAACGGCGTGCTGCGGGTCGCCCAGGGCGTCTCCACCATGGCGGGGCCCGCGGCCGCCGGACTGCTCGTCGCGACGGCCTCCCCGGCCTGGGCGTTCACGGTGATCTCGGCGACCTTCGCGGCCAGCGGGTTGAGCCTGCTGGGCTTGCGGCTCGGCGCGTACGTCGTCGACCGCTCGGAGACCACCCTGCAGAACCTGAAGGTCGGCTGGCACGAGTTCCGCTCCCGCTCGTGGCTGTGGGCGGTCATCCTGATCTGGTGGGTGCTCGGCGTCTTCGTCTGGGGCCCGGTCGTGCCGCTCGGCGCGGCGTCGATCACCGGGGCGCACGGAAGCGCCGCGTTCGGTTACGCGGAGGGGGCGTTCGGCGCCGGCTGCGTCGTCGGCGGCCTGGTCGCCATCCGGGCCCGACCGGTGCGACCGCTGCTCGGCGGGGCGGTGGCGATGTTCCTGTTCCCGATGATGCCGCTGTCCGCGAGCCTCGCCCCGCACCTCGGGCTGCCCGCGCTGCTCCTCGGGTACGCGGTCAGCGGCGTGGGCTGGGCGTTCTGGGGAGTGCAGTGGGCGACCACCGTGCAGACCCAGATCCCCGCGGACCGGCTCAACCGGGTCTCCGCGTACGAGATCGCGGGGTCGATCCTCGCCGTTCCGCTCGGCCAGGTGATCGCCGGCCCGGCCAGTTCGCTCGTGGGCGTCCACGAGCTGCTGCTCCTCTCCGCCCTGATCAGCACCGGGTGCGCGGCCGCCCTGATCGCCACGGCCCCGATCCGGCGGCTGCGGCGCGCGGAACCGGGGCCCGGCGTCAAGCCGGCGCCGGTCCTGGACGCGCCCGTCTGATCCGCACCGGCCGCGCCGCCCGTGAGCGGGGCGCGGCCGTCAGGCAGGTGCGGCCGTGGTGGGCCGTGCCGAGGGCGGGCCGGGTCCGGATGGGCCGTGTCCGTTCCGGGCCGTTCCCGCTCTGAGCCGTTCCGTACCGAGCCGTTTCCCCATCGAGCCGTTTCCGTACCGAGTCCTGTCCGCACCCAGTCCTGTCCGCGACGAGCCGCACGTCTCCGGGCGGGCCTCGCGCGCCCGCGCGCTCCCGTGCGCGACCGCGCGGGGCGGGCCGCCTCGGCCCGTCCGTACCGACCGTCCTTCATTCCAACACCTCGAAGGGGCACGAACATGCCCAAGTCCTACCGCATGACGGTGATCGGGAGTGGTTATCTCGGCATCACCCACGCCGCCTGCATGGCGGAGTCGGGACACCAGGTCCTCGCGCTCGACATCGATTCGGAGAAGGTGGAGCGCCTCAACCGGGCCGAACTCCCCATCCACGAGAAGGATCTGGGCGACCTCCTGAAGCGGGGCGTGCGCTCGGGCCGCCTCCGCTTCACCACCTCCTACGAGGAGGCCGGGGAATTCGGCGACGTCCATTTCCTGTGCCTGGGCACCCCGCAGCGTCCCGACGGATACGCGGCCGATCTCTCGCAGCTCGACGCGGCCGTGGACTCCCTCGCCCCCCATCTCGTACGGGAATGCCTCGTCGTCGGAAAGTCGACCGTCCCCGTGGGCACCGCGGCACGGCTCGCCGACCGCATCGCACGGAAGGCGCCGGCAGGCTCCGGGGCCGAACTCGCCTGGAATCCGGAATTCCTCCGCGAGGGATTCGCGGTGGCCAACACGCTCCGGCCGGACCGCATTGTGCTCGGGGTGCGGAGCGAGCGCGCCCGGACCGTGCTCCAGGAGGTCTACGCCCCCCTCGGCGACGACATTCCCTATGTGGTGACGGATTTCGAGACCGCGGAACTGGTCAAGAGCGCCGCCAACGCCTTCCTCGCCACGAAGATCTCCTACATCAACGCGATGGCGGAGGTCTGCGAGCAGGCGGGCGCGGACGTCGTCCGTCTCGCCGAGGCGCTGGGCCTCGACGACCGGATCGGCGCGAGATTCCTCCGTCCGGGCCTCGGGTTCGGCGGGGGATGCCTGCCCAAGGACATCCGTGCGCTGTGGACGCGGGCCGAGGAGTTGGGCGCCGGGCAGGCCCTGGGCTTCCTGCGCGAGGTCGACGCGATCAATTCGCGCCGCCGGGACCGCGTGGTGGAGCTGGCTCGGGAGCTGGTCGGGGGCGCCCTCGCCGGGGTCGAGGTGGCGGTGCTCGGCGCGGCGTTCAAGCCGGACTCCGACGACATCCGGGACTCGCCCGCACTCGCGGTGGCGGCGGCCCTGGAACAGCGCGGAGCGGTGGTGTCCGTGCACGATCCGGCCGCCCTCGACCACGTCCGCAAGGCGCACCCGGCGTTGAACTGCGCCGCGTCGGCGGTGGCCGCGGCCCAGGGCGCCCAGGTGGTGCTGCTGCTCACGGAGTGGAGCGAGTACGCGGAGCTGGCGCCCGAGGACCTGGCCGGAGCGGTCGCCGCACGGCGGATCGTGGACGCCCGGCACGCGCTCGACGGGGACCGGTGGCGGGCGTCGGGGTGGGAGTACCGGGCGATGGGACGGCCCTGAGGCGGCGCTCCGGTGCGCGGCCGCCGGTCGACCGCTCATTCTCGGCCAATCGAACCCCAGCCATTGTCAGGGGCATGAAGGACGACCACGATCGACGCGAGTTGATCAAGGAGGCATGATGAGACGTTCCGCCGAAAGTCGGCGCGCCGATCCGGCGCCACCTCCCCGGCACGTGCCCAGGGGTTTGCGGTCCACGGGCCCCGCGCCCGCGGTCTCGGCGAGGTCCCGCGCCGACCGCACGGCTCCGGCCGGCGCCCCCGTACTGCGTACGGACCCGACAGCACTGCGCCTCCCCGCCCGGTTGCAGATCGACGAGTGGCTGAACATCGGCCAGACCCTCACCGCGACCGCCAACTCCGCGACGTGGTGGTTGGGGGATTGGCTGGTCTACGGGCAGGACCGCTTCCCGGAGCGCTACCGCCACGCCGTCGACGGCTCCCGCCTCGACTACCAAACGCTGCGCAACTACGCCTGGATCGCGCGCAAGTTCCCACCGAACCGCCGCCGCTCGGGGCTCAGCGTGCAGCACCACGCGGAGGTCGCGTCCATGCCGCCGGCCCTGCAGGACGCCTGGCTGGACCGGGCCGAGGCGGCCGGATGGTCCCGCAACGAATTGCGCCGCCGCATACGCGCAGAGGTCTCCCCGGACCGATCGGGAACGGGAAAGACGGAACCGAAAGAATTGCGCATTCCCGTCTCCAGCGAACGGCGGCGGCGTTGGGATTCCGCTGCCCGGCGCGCGGACCGGGAACTCTCCCACTGGATATTCGAAGTGCTGGACGATGCCGCTTCCGCGGATTGATGCCGTCACCACGGTCATTGACCGTCCGCACCTCTGCCATTACGTTCTAACTGTCCTCCGGTGCACCGACGTCGACACACTCCGCATACGGGAATCCGGTTGACGAGCCATATCTGAGCACGCTTTTCACGTACGCAGAAAGAAAGGCTTCGCGGTGATGACGGAGACCGAGAACGATCGGGCCCGAACATTCAAGGAAGACGGTTTCGCCGAAGTGGGCCGGCTCCTCAGCGCTGAAGAGGTCGATGCCTACCGGGACATCTACGACCGTTTCCTCAGAGGCGAGATAGCCAGCGGGGACAAGCGCTCGGACCTCGGCAGCCACGTCGGCGAGAGGGAGGGCGGGCGGGAGAACATCACGCAGATCATGTGGCCGTCCGCCCTGCACCCGGCGCTGCGCGACATGCCGCTGCACCGGCGCGCCCTGGAGACGGCCCGCGAACTCATCGGCGCGGACGCGGTGCTCGACTTCGACATGCTGATCCACAAGGACCCGCACTCCGCGGTGGCCACGCCCTGGCACCAGGACATGGCGTACTGGGTCGACCTGCCGGACACCCGCGCCGTCTCGCTCTGGGTCGCCCTCGACGACGCCACCCTCGACAACGGCTGCATGTGGTACATCCGCGGCTCCCACGAGCAGCCCCTGCGCGCGCACCGCCCCACCAGCGACGGCCGCAACATCGAGTGCGACTGCTCGGAGGACGAGCCCGGCGCCACCGCCGTCCCCCTCCCCGCGGGGCACGGCGTCGCCCATGCCGGCGGCACGCTGCACTCCTCGCGAGGCAACACGACGGACCGCGCCCGCCGCGCGTACATCCTCAACTACCGACCCGCCGCGATGGTCGACCTCGAACGCGCCCAGGGCGCGGACCACGGCCTGCGGGAGAACGTACGCAAGGTCCGCAACTCGGACGCGGCGACGGACTGACCCGCCGACGCTGACTCCGCGCACACCTTCACGCGGGACCGCCGGCCACGGACCACCGGACGCCGCCCGGCCCGGACGCGCACAGGAGCACCGACGCCGAGCCCGACCGCCCCGGCCCGCCGATCCCGGCCTCCACCTGGCCGACGGAAACGATCAGGGCCGGTTTCGGATTGCTCCGAAACCGGCCCTGATCTGCGACTGTCTCCAGTCGGGACGACAGGATTTGAACCTGCGACCCCTTGACCCCCAGTCAAGTGCGCTACCAAGCTGCGCCACGTCCCGATGCGGTTCCTCCCGGTTTCGCCGGGCGGCCGCGCAGGACAAACATTACCTCACTCCGAGGACCGGATGGACGCCCGTGCCCGCTGGGCGCGGGCGGCCAGCCCCTCGGCTCCGCAGGCCATGGCCTGCTTCTGGGCTCGGGCCAGCTCGCGGTGGGAGCCGATCGCGATGCCGTAGTCGACACGGGCTAGGGCGTGCTCGTACGCCGACGGGGACGTCTCCAGGTGGCGTACCGCCTCCGCGAGGTGCCGCGCGGCCTGCTCGGGCGGCGCGAAGAGGGAGACGCAGCGCAGGGCCTCCCCTATGGCGGTGGGCGTGCCGAACCGTTCGGCGTGCACCCGTGCGCGGGCGGCCAGGTCGGCGGCGCGGGCCGGGTCGTCCTCGGCGAGGGCGCGGGCCAGGTCGCCGGCCCAGGGAGCCCAGACGCCGTTGTACCGCTCGCGCGCCTCCAGAGCCGCGCCCGCCGCCTCCAGCTCGGCGACGGCTTCCTCCTTGCGGCCCTCCGCGAGCAGCAGCCGGCCTCGCATACAGGGGGCGTCGGGCAGCACCATCGCGCTCGGGTAGGGCGGGCCGAAGGAGTACCGGTCGGCGATCCCGCGGGCGTCCTCGGTACGGCCGCGGGCCAGCAGCGTGTCGATGAGCAGGCACGCCGCGTCCCAGTGGACGGGCAGCCCGGAGCCGACGCGGTCCGCGAGCCGGAGGCCCTCGCGCAGGAAGCCCTCGGCCTCGGCGAGGCGGCCGCGACGGCGGTGGACCATGCCGAGCAGGGTGTGGGCGAACGCGAGGTGCGCCCCGCTCCAGCCGGAGATCTCGAAGGCCCGTACGGCTTCGCCGAAGAGGCTTTCCGCGCGGTCCAGTTGGTCGGTGAAGGCATAGGCGATGCCCACCATCGTGGGGAACTCGAAACCCCACTCGGCGTCGGTCCACCCCAGTCCGCGGGCCGGGCTCCCGTCGATCAGGGCGCGCTCGCAGAGGTCGACGACGAGCTGGGCGTTCTCGCCGCGCAGCATGGCGTCGAAGGCCCGCAGGGTGAGCAGCGCCCGTTCGCCGTTGTCGCGGCCCTTGAGGTGGTCGGCGTTGCGGGTGAGCCGCCGGGAGCGGGCCGGGCCGTCCTCCTCGACGGCCTGCATCCCCTCCCACATGAAGTGCGCCGCCTGCAGGCGCATCAGTCCGGGGCCCGGCGCGGTGCGCGCCGCCTCGGCGGCCAGGGCCAGCGCCGCGTCCTTGAGCTGGTTGTTGTGGGCGAAGGCGGCGGCGAGCCGGAACGTGGCGTCGACGCGCAGGCCGTCGTCGAGCCCCGGCATGTCGAGGGCGGCGCGCAGGTGCCGCACCGTGGTGGGCGGGGAGCTGAGCAGCGTCGCACAGCCCAGTTCGTACAGGAGGACGGCCCGGTCCTTGGGGCGGGGCGGCTCCTCCAGCGCGCGTTCCAGGCAGCGCCGGGCCGCTTCGGGGGCGCCGACGGCGAGGTGTTGGCCGGCGGCCTCCCTGAGCTGTGCGACCAGTTCCTGGTCGTCGTCCGGGTGGACTTCGAGGAGGTGCCGGGAGGCCGCGGCGGCGCCGCGGCCCGCGCGGGTGATCGCCCAGGCGGCGCGCCCGTGCATGGCGGTGCGGGTGGCCGGCGGGATGGAGCGGTAGACCGCGGTGGCGATCAGCGGGTGGACGAACTCCAGGGGGTCGAAGCCGGTGACGATACGGGCCTCGCGCAGCCGCGCCGTGCAGTCGGCGGCCTCCGCCGCGCTCATCCCGGCGAGGGTGGCGGCCAGGTCCTGGGAGATGTCGGTGCCGAGGACGGCGGCGGCCCAGGCGAACCGGTTGGCGTTCGTGCCGAGCCGTTCCAGGCGGGCGACGAGCCCGCTGCCGCGCGCGGACGCGCCCAGCTCGCGCAGTTCGCCGGCCGACTCCTCCAGCGGCGGCAGGTCGCGGTCCTGGACCTTGGCGACCAGCTCGACCGCCTCGTACGGGTTGCCGCCGGTGACGGCCCACACCTCGCGGCAGAACGGGTCGTCGGCGTGCTCGCCGAGGGCCGCCCGGACCAGTACGGCGGTGGCGTCGGGGGTGAGGCTGCGCAGGGAGACCAGGTTGACCGTGCCCCGGCCGCCCGCGGACCGCCCGTCCCCGCGGTCGGTGACGTGGTCGACGAGGTGGCCGATGTCGCGCTCGGCCAGCTCCTTCGGGCGGTGCGCCTGCACGACGAGGACGGGGAGCTCGCCGAGGCGGGCGGTGAACGAGGCCAGCCAGGCGAGGGATTCGCCGTCCGCCCAGTGCGCGTCGTCCACCATGAGCAGCAGCGGCCGGTGGCTGAGGCGGGAGGCCAGCCGCCCGACGACGTAGTCCAGGCCGTCGCGGACGCCCTGCGGGTCGGGCTGCGGGCCGCTCGGCTCGGCCAGCCCGAGGGCGGGCGCCGTGATCTCGAACCAGTCGCCGAACAGGGCCCGCTTCTCGTCAGGCGGGAACTGGTCCAGCGCCGGCTGCAGCAGTTGCCGCACCACGTGGAAGGGCACGGAGGTGACGGTCTCGCCGCCGCGGGCGGACCAGACGGTGCAGCGGCCCGCGGCCATCGCCTGGATCTCGGCGAGCAGCGCGGTCTTGCCGATCCCTGCCTCTCCGCTGAAGACCAGGAGCCCGCCGACGGCCTGCGCACCGCACAGGCCGTCCACCGCCTCGGCAGCGGCGGCGAGTTCCGGTTCACGCTCGTACAACGGCCGGGACGGCTTCATGCCCACCCTTCCCCACAGTGGCAGTCTGTCGACGGTCGAGCCTAGTCGTGCGCGGGCGGCCACCGACAGGGTTCCGCCGATTCCTTGCAGGTACGGGGCACAATCGAGTAGTGGACGAGACACGCAGGGACCGCGATGCCGAGGGGCGGGCGCGCAACGCGCGCCCGCGTGACGGGCTGGGGCGCCCGCTGCCGTACGGGGCGCCCGGCGTCGAACGGCAGCCGGAGGGGGTCGTCCGCACGCCCCCGCTGACGCTCCGGGAGGCGCAGCGGCTGCTGGACGCGGGGATGCCCTTCCACGCCCACGAGGTGTTCGAGGACGCGTGGAAGTCGGGCCCGGAGGAGGAACGGGCGCTGTGGCGGGGGTTGGCGCAGCTCGCGGTGGGCCTGACCCACGCGGCGCGCGGCAACGCCGCCGGTGGCGCCCGGTTGCTGCGCCGGGGGGCGGGGGCGCTCGCGCCGTACGGCGAGGACCGGCCGCACGGGGTCCGGATCGACGGTCTGGCGGCCTGGGCACGGGAGTTGGCCGACCGGGTGGAGGCGGGGCGCGCGGTGGACGCGGCGGCCGAGGCGCCCCGGTTGCTGGGGTAGGGCGCACGGCGGTGCGGAGCCGGTTCGGCGGGGCGGGTTCCGGGTGCCGGGGACCGGGCCGCCGTACAGCTACTACGATCCGGCTCCATGAGCACTTCTGACCAGGACCAGCGCCGGGCCCGACGCGAGGACGGACCGGGCGGCGAGACGTCCGCCCGCGACCGGGACGCCGACGCCGCGATAGCCGTCGACGAGGCGGAGCCGGGCGGGCGCGACTCCCCGGACGCGGCGGACGGTCCTGGCGACGACTCCGACACGGGCGCGCCCGCACCGGACGGACCGGACGCGCCGGCCGACACGGCCTCCACCGCTTCCACCGCCGCCTCCGCGGACGGGCCCGACTCCGCCCCCGCGCGAGGCTCGGCGCGCGTACCGGCTCCGGCGGGAGCACCGGACCCGGCGGCGGGGACCCAGGACCCGGCGGGCGTACCGGACGTGCCCGCCGCACGGGGCGACGGCACCGCCGCCGGGGCGCGGCGGGAGAGCCGGCTGACGCCGCGTCAGGCCCGTCGGCTGCGGATCGCCCTCTCCTCGGCGGGCATGGCGGCGATGGGCGTGGTCCTCGCCCTGCGGATCGCCAGCCGCTCGTCGGTGCTGGTCGTCGGCGTGTACGGCCTCGCGCTCATCCTGTGCGGCGTGGCGATCGAGCTGAGCAGGAACGGCCGTACGCGGCTGGCCAGTTGGCTGCTGGCGGTGGGCCTGCCGGCCGCCGTCGGGGCGGACTGGGCGCTGATCCCCTGAGCGGTCCCCCGGTGTCGCGGACCGCGGAGGCGTCCGTGCGGCGGGGGCGGGGGCCGCGCGGGTCCGCACCGTGACGGGCGGGCGGGCCGGGCGGTTCATGTGATTCTCACCCGGCCCGCATAAGGTGCACCCCGTGACCCAGATGACCCCGCCCGGCTGGTATGCAGACCCCGGACACGCAGGAGAAGGCCCCGCTCAGGAACGCTGGTGGGACGGTGCGCAGTGGACCGGCCACGTCCGCGTACCGCCCGCCGCGGCGCGCCGTCGCGGTCTCCGCGTCGGCGCGGCCGTGACCGTCGGGGCGGTGCTGCTCGCCGCCGCCGGGGGCGGTGTGTACCTGCTGGGCGAGGACGGCGCCGGGCGACCGGGCGCCTCGGCCTCCTCCCCGTCCGCCGACCCCGGCGGGCCCGGCGGGCGGGAGGGCGGCGGCGAGGACGACGGCTCGGGTCCCGGCGGCCGGACCCCGCCTTCGGAGCCGGGGTTCGCCACGGACCTGGCCTCCGGGATCGGTCTGCCGGTGCCCGAGGGGTGGGAGGGCAGGTCAGGTGCGGTCGGCGCCGGTGTGACGACGGGCGCGCACCCGTGCCCCGGCGACACGGCCGAGACCTGTGTGCGCGGCGGAGTCTCCTCGGCCCCGGCGGTGGCCCTGGAGCTGGCCGCCGGGACGCCGGAGGAGGCGGCCAAGAAGGACATCGCCGTCAACGCGAAGGAGTCGTACGGCGGAAAGACCTACGGCAGGATCACCTCGCACGAGGAGTTGAGGTCCGAGGCCGTCACCGTGGCGGGCGAGAAGGGCTACGCGGTGCGGTGGAAGGTGGTGACGGAGAAGGGCGACGACGGCTACGTGGAATCGCTGGTGTTCCCCTCCCCCGCCTCCGCCGACATGCTCGTCGTGGTCCGGTCCGGGTTCGACGTCGGCGAGGACGCGCCGAAGCTCTCCGTCCTGGACGAGATCACGCGGGGCATCAAGGCGGTGGCCGGCGCGGACGCGGGCCGGCGCGGAGCGGCCTGACGCGGGCCGGCGCGGGCGGGCGCGCCCGTGGCGGCCGGAGCCTTCACGGTGTGACGAGCCTTCACATGCCTTCGTACAGCGCCATGTCCGAGGGGTCCGCGCTCGTCTCGTGGTAGTCCGTGCGGTGCACCGACGCCAGTTGCTCGGAGCCCGGCCCCAGCACGAACGGACGCCCGTGGTCGGAGAGGGCGAAGTGGTGCCGCCGCCCGGACGGCAGGGTGACGGTGACGTCCACCGTGAAGTGGAACGTGGCCGTCTCCGCGTAGACGTCCGCCGTGATGAAGACGCCGTTGGCGCCGGACTCGTCCTCGGTGAGGTGGCGCTTCTCGTCGACGGCGAGCGGCATCGCACGGCCGACGCTCCGGTGGACGGTCCAGTCCGGGTCGTATTTCAGGGAGCCGCTGGGGAACGGGCCCAGCGCGTGCAGGGTGTCGGGGTAGAGCGAACGGTCCGCCCCCCTGTTCTGCCGCTGGTCCACGTCGTCCACGTCCACCCCGCGCGGGGCGCACGAGTACTGGTGGTTCCCGGCCGTGGGCAACTCCGCCCGCCGTACGCGGACCGACGCGTCCACCGTCACGTCGAGGACGTCGGGCGGCGCACTGATCTGGAGGCCCAGCGTGGCCCAACCGGCCGGGACCCCGCCGCGGTCGAGCAGCGACTCGCCCATCTGCCGGCAGGCCGTTCCCCCGGCGGCGAAACCGCTCGCGAGGGCGTCCGGGGCGTCCACCGCCTCGTCCATGCCGATGCGCCACGCCGACGACATCTGTGCCAGGCCCACGCTGGCCGAGACGCCGTCCCGCTCCGGTCCGGGGGCGCCGGCGGAACGGATCGAGGGCCGGCCCGTCCAGTTCCTGAACTCCTGCTCGGCGGGGGTGGCCAGGTCCACGGGCGGAGCCGAGCGGAACGGCCTCCCCGCGTCGTCGATCCGCACGGTCCCGGCCCGGCCGTCCTCCACGACGTCGACCTCCAGCCACCAGGTGCAGGAGCAGGCGCGGGTGGACACACCGACGACGCCGTTGACCGTGCCGCCGGCCCGCACCGGGAACCCCCCGCGGAGCTCGGACACACCGCCGTCCAGCGACAGGGTCGGCACCCCGCCGAGGTAGGCGGTGGACCGGGAGCCCAGATGCCCCTTCTGCTCGTCGGGGCTGACGCCCACGCACCCCACGTCGTCGCCCCGCGGCAGGTCGACCCGCTCGCCCGTGACCAGCCTGATCCGGCGTACCGCGGTGTCGGTGCCGGGCGCCGCTCCCACCGCGTAACCGACCTGGACCGTGCCCCGGACCACGGCGTGGGCGTGCGTCGCCCAGCGGAAGAGGGACCCGCAGCCTCGGGAGGCGCGCGCGTACTCCTTCGGCGCCCGCTGCCCCTCGTCCGGCAGCGTCGCGGTCCAGCGGCCGCGGCCGTCGTCCATGAGCAGACCGCCGACCGCCCGCGCGCCGACGAGCTGCGCGGGCCCGGGGCGCAGCACGTGCAGGGCGCCCACGGTGAGGAGGGGGCAGAGCAGCACGAGGGCGAGGACGACGCCCGCGGTCCGACGTGTTCTCACCGGTCGACGTCCTGCCACGTCTGCGTCGCGTGATCGCACCGGAAGGACGGGGTGTCGGGCTCGATCGGCGGAGCCAGCGTGAAGCGCCGGCCCGCGTCGTCGACCGTGAGTTCGTGCTCCTGGCTGCCCTGCCGGTACGTCACGACGAGGACGAAGTCGTACGCCACGCGCCCGCCCCGGACCTCCACGTTGAAGTGGGCCGGGTCCCCCTGGGCCGCGACCTGGATGCGGGCGGTGGGGTACTGGCCCACGGGCCGGCCGTCGTCCCCGTACTCCACCGCCGGCTGCTCCGGGCGCTTCAGGTCGAGCCGGACCCGGCTGATGTCCTCGCCCCCCTGGTTGCCCCCGCAGCGGTACACCAACCCGGACGGCACGTCCCGAACCCCCTCCGTGCGGAGGCGGATGCCGGTGACGGAGGCCGGCACCTGGGTGAGGTTGTTCAGGATGATGTCGACCCGCATCATCCCGGCGTTGAGCCCCTGCTCCGCGACGAGCGCGTCCATGGCCTGCATCGGACCGTCCGGCACGTAGGACGCGCCCCGGCGGTCGACGGCCGTCTTCGGGGCCACCACCACCCGCTCCTCGCTGCTCAGGTCCCACCACGTCCTGGTGTTGGCGGTGAGAGCGGGGGCGCCCGGCGGCGGGCTCTCCTTCGACCAGATGTCGAGGTAGGCGGAGACCACCGCGGCGACGACGGTGCTGACGACGATGCCGAGGAAGGCCAGGGTCAGGGTCAGGGCGTGCCGGCGGATCATCTGCGGGAACGGCAGCGGCTCCTCGTCCTGTCCCGGCCCTCCGGCTCGGTCACCGCCGCCGCCTCCGTCGCCGTTCCCGTCGCCGTCGCCGCCCTCCGGCCGGCTCGCGGGCTCGCGGCTCGCGGGTTCCGGGGGGTCGCTCTCCGGTCGGCCGGGGGGCTCCGGCGGGCTCGCGGGCTCCGGACGTCCGGGCTCCGGCCCCTCCCCCGCGTCCGGCGGCTCCTCCGGGGCGGAGCGCGTTTCGTCCGGTTCCCGTCCGACCACCGTCATGCGTCCCCCGTTCGGCCATGCTCGTTGGGGGCCCATGGTGACCGGGCGGTCCTCGGATGGCCAGGGGAGGAACAAGACAGAAACGCCGGGCCGTCACGGCAGGAGGACGTCACGGCAGGAAGCGGAAGGCCCGCAGGGCCGCCCCGATCTCCATCACCGCCCGCGGGTCCCGCAGGGAGCGCCCGGTGAGGTCCTCGACGCGCCGCAGCCGGTAGCGCACCGTGTTCGCGTGCACGTACAGCCTGCGCCCGGTCTCCGCGGCGGACCCCCGCGAGGCGAACCACCCCTCCAGCGTCTCCAGGAGACGGGACCGCTCCTGTTCGGGCAGGTCGAGGAGCGGCCCCAGCCCGACCCGGACCAGCCGCGCGGCCTCCGCCGGCGCCGCGGCCACGAGCATCGACAGCGGCTCGTCGTCGAAGCGGGCGACTCCCGGCTCGCGCCCCCTGAGTCCGGCCAGGGCGAGCCGGGCGAAGCGCAGCGCCTGCGGCGTCTCGCGCAGGGAGTCGTACGGCGGGCTGACGCCCACCTGGGCGGGGTGCTTCCGGAGCGCCGCGACGGCCGCCTCCTGCGCACCGGCGCCGGGGACGCACACCAGGCCGACCTGCTCGTCGGGGAGCAGCCGCCACGCCGAGGGGACGCGCACCGCCCGCAGGTCGGACGCGATGGCGGGCAGCGCCTCCCTGCCGGGCGCGGGCGCGGTCGCGGCGACGACGATGTACGGGCCGCGTACGGGCAGCCCCAGCGTCCGGGCCGTCTCGCCGAGGGTCCCGGAGTCCGCGATCACGCCGGTGAAGAGCGCCTCCACCAGCGCCGAGCGCTCGTGCTCCCGCTGGAGCACCAGCTCGGACGACGTCTCGCGGTACGCGACGGCCACGGCCACGGAGTACGCGTCGGCCAGCCGCCAGACGTCCGCGCTCAGGGCGACGAGCATCGCGTCGGTGACCTCCGGATGGGCGCGGGCCCGCGCCACCAGCTCCTCCCAGAGGAACTGGAAGCCGATGCGGTAGGCGTGCAGGGTCTCCGCCAGCGGCACGCCCTGCTCGGCCCGCAGGCGGCCCGTCGCCTGCGGCGGCCCCACGTCGACCGGGCCGGCCTCGGTGAAATGCCGCAGCATCAGTTCGAGGTTGTGCGTGCACGACGCGCGGATCGAGTCGAACGGAAGCAGCGCCTCGTTGCCGTACGCCTCGACCTCCGCCCGCATACGCCGGGCCAGCCGCTCCCCCATCGCGTCCGTGCGGGCCAGCAGCTCGCGCGCCACGTCCACGACTTCCCGCGGCGGGTGGGAACCGGTCACCCGGCCATCCTATCGGCGGCGTGTTTGTTCCTCGGAACAAACACGGGGGCGTGACGTTGTCCCCCCACCCATGGGGAGAAGCGGTCGGAAACACGACGATGGCCAGGTCATCAACGGCGTGTGACGGGAGGCAGGCCCTGCCGCGTCCGCCGGGGCCCGGCGCGGTCTCGACGGACCGCCCGCCCCGGCCGCGACGCTCCGCGCCCCGAGACCTCCCCGCGGCGTCCACCGCCGGGCTCGGCGGGGGGGCCGGCACGCGCCGCGGGCCCCTGCGGCAGGATCCTGCGCAGAGCGACCGAGCAACCGAATCCAGGAGCGACGATGTTCACCTTCACCAGCAGCGACGGCCTGGCCGTCCACGTCCGCAGCTGGCTCCCGGAGGGCCCGCCGCGCGCCGCCGTCCAGATCGCCCACGGCATGGGCGAGCACGGCGCGCGGTACGCGCCCCTCGCCGAGCAGCTCACGGCGCGCGGTTACGCGGTGTACGCCGACGACCACCGCGGCCACGGCCTGACCATGCTCCCCGGCCGGCCCGGCGCCCTCGGCGACGACGGCTGGAACCTGCTCGTCGAGGACCTGGCCACCCTCACCGGGATCATCGGCGACCGCCATCCGGGGCTCCCCGTCGTCCTGCTCGGCCACAGCCTGGGATCGTTCGCCGCCCAGCAGTACATGCTCGACCACCCCGACCTCGCCGACGCGGTCGCCCTCTGCGGGACGACCGCGGTGGACGGCCTCTTCGCCCATCTCGCGGCGGCCGGCGGGGACATCATGGGCGCCTTCAACGCCCGGTTCCAGCCCGCCCGCACGGAGGCCGACTGGCTCAGCCGCGACGAGGCCCAGGTGGACCTCTACGTCGCGGACCCGCTGTGCGGCTTCACCCTGGACGAGCCCTCGCTGACCGCTCTCGCCACCGCCGCGGCCACGCGTCTGGCCGCGCCCGAGGGCGTCCCCGCCGACCTGCCCGTCTACGTCCTGGTCGGCGACCACGACCCGCTCAACCAGGACCTCTCCCTGAGCGACCTCGCCGTCGAGCGCTACCGGGACGCAGGCCTGAGCGACCTCACGTACCGCAGCTACCCCGGCGCGCGGCACGAGCTGTTCAACGAGACCAACCGCGAGGAGGTCGTAGGCGACCTGATCACCTGGCTGGACCGCGTCACCGGCTGACGACGGCACGGCGCCCGCGCCGGGGTGCGGGCGCCGGCGCACCCGGCCGCGGGGCGCCCGAGGGCCGGACGCCGGAGGGCCCGCTAGAAGGTGTGGCGGGTGTGGCTGAAGGCCTGGCCGTCGCGGCCGAAGCCGTACGCCGTGTCGGGCGCCACCGCGAACAGCAGGGCGTCGCCCGCGCGGACGCTGTCGCCGAGGCCGTGGAAGGTCCCTTCCGGGGAGGTGACGCGGTCGCCGTACCGCGCCGCGAACGCGGCGATCACCTCGTCCCGCCGCGCCGGGTCCGCCACCCGTTCCGCCGTGCCCTCGACCACGATGTCGAGGCCCGCGGAGAGCGAGTCGCACCCCGTGGTGAGTGCGCAGTGGGCGTTCGCGGCCAGATTCCTCGCCTTCTGCTCGCCCGGACCGGTGCAGAAGTGCAGCGCTCCGTCGTGCCAGACGGCGATCACCGGCGTGACGTGCGGGCGGCCGTCCGTGCGCACCGTGGTGATCCAGAAGACCTCCGCGGCCCGCAACCGGCGCAGGGCCTCGTCCCAGTCGGTGGCGGCGGCCTGCTCCGCGCCCGGACGCGGGGCGAGCGCGGAGCTGTACCGGGTGTCGAGTTCGGTCCTGGGTCGCTTCGGCGCCATACGCGCGGTCCTTTCCCTCGCCCCGTACCGAGGCTACGCACACCGGCCCGGCGGCGCGACGGGTCCGCCCCGGACCGGCGACCGGCCCGCCGGAACATGCCCGATGGGGAAGATCAACCCGTTCCGCCCTGCTTTGCTCATGCCTGACCGTTACGGTGGAAGACAAGATGGCTTGTGACAGCCCGGCCGTCGTGCAGTCCCGCGGTCGGCGACTCGCAGTCATGACCTCGAGCAGGGCAAGGAGACGCCGTGGCCACCATGCGTGCCGTGCGTTTGCATTTCCCCACGCACGAACTCCGCGTCGAGGACGTGGAAAGGCCCGTTCCGGGCCCGGAGAAGGCGCTGATCAAAGTGGAGGCGGCCGGGGTGTGCCTCTCGGACGTCCACCTGATCGAGGGCACCCTCGCCCGGCCCGCCGGCGGCGGTCCGGACACGGTCACCCTCGGGCACGAGGTGTCGGGCACGGTCGCGGAGCTGGGCCCCGGCGTCACCGGCTGGACGCCCGGCGACCGCGTGCTGCTGCGCGCCGGAGAGGTCGTCGACGGCGTCAGGCTGACCCGAGGCGTCGAGTTCGACGGCGGCTGGGCGGAGTACGCCCTCACCGGCGCGGCCAGTATGCTCCCGCTCCCGGACTCCATCCCCTTCGACCAGGGCGCCATCATCCCCGACGCCGTCACCACCCCCTGGGGCGCGATCACCGAGACCGGCCGGGTCCGCGCGGCGGAGGCCGCCGGCGTCTGGGGGGCGGGCGGACTCGGCGTCCACGCCGTACAACTCCTGCGGGCCGTCGGGGCCTGCCCGGTCATCGTGATCGACCCCGCCGCGCCGGCGAGGGAGCGCTCCCTGGGCTTCGGGGCCGACCTCGCCCTGGATCCGGCCGACCCGGAGCTGGACCGGATCGTGAAGGAGGCCACGCACGGCCGGGGGCTCGACGTCGCCTTCGACTTCGCGGGGGTCGACGCGGTGCGCGACCAGGCGCTCTCCCTCCTCGGCAAGGGCGGCCGGCTCGTGCTCGTGGGGCTGACGGGCAAGCCGCTCACGCTCCACGACAGCACCGCCTTCTCCTACCAGGGCCAGAAGCTCCTCGGCCACTACGGCGCGCAGCCCGGCGCCCTGCCCCAACTCGTGGAACTGGTCGCGGCCGGACGGTTCGAGTTCTCCCGCTCCATCTCCGGCGTACTGCCCCTGGAGGAGGCCGCCGAGGCGGTGCGCCGGCTGGAGACCAAAGAGGGCGACCCGATCCGCCTCATCCTCGAACCCTGAGCGGGCGGACAGCCGGCGGGCCCCCGCGATGTGGGCAACTACGCCGTCGCCGCGCCGAGTTGCCCACGCACAGCGGTTACCCGCCCTCGGGAAATGGGGCATCATGGGGCCTCAGGTCTCCGGGCTCCAGCGCGCGGACCGAGGCACCAGGGGGGCGCAGTGTCGCGTGTGGTCGTCTGCCACGGCATCGGTTACCAGTACAAGCACGCCGAGACGATGCTGACCGAGTGGTACGAAGCCCTGCGGGTCGGCATGACGGACGCCGCGCGCCCCGTGCCGGACGCGGCAGACGTGTCCGCCGTGTACTACGGCAGTTGCTTCCGCAGCCGAGGCGGCAAGGGCGGCGGGGTGGAGGACGAGCTGGCGGACATCCCGTCGTTCCGGATCGGCGACGTGCGCGACCCGTTCGAGTTGGAGCTGCTGGAAGCGTTCGCGGAAGGCGCCGACGCCCCCCTGCCCGGCGGCAAGGGGCTCGGCCAGATGGCCCTGCGCCGGCTGGAGCGGCACGAGGGGCTCGGGAAGCCGGCGGGCCGCACCGTCATCTGGATGATCCGCCAGGTACGCCGGTATCTGGACGCGTCCGACACCGTGCGGGCGTGCGCGCAGCAGCGTTTCGAGCGCGTCGTGACCCCGGAGACGCGGGTCGTCATCGGTCACTCGCTGGGTTCCGTCGTGGCCTACGAGGCGCTTCGCGCCCACCCCGAGTGGAACGTGCACAGCTTCATCAGCCTCGGCTCCCCCCTGGGCCTGCGAGCGGTGCGGGACCGTTTGGCGCCGCCGCCGCCCGCCGAGGGCGACGCACTGCCCTCCGTCGCCCGCTGGGTCAACGTGGCCGCCAAGGACGATCCCATCGCCCTGGTCAAGCACCTCGCGCCCGTCTTCGGCGGCGTCGACGACCGCCCCGTCGTCAACCTGCCCTGGCACAGGCCCGGCCGATACCTCTTCGGCAGCCACTCCGTGCTCCGCTACCTCACGACCGACGAGGTGGCCGAGGCCGTCGCCACGGCGCTGCCCGCCGCCGAGCGGTGACGACGGCCCCGCACCCCGTCGGCAGGTCGGCGGAGCTCGACCGGGTGGCACTCGTCTGCGGGACCAGTACGTTCGGAGCGGGATTCGAGCCGCTGCCGCGCGTGGTCGACGAGCTGCGGATGATGCGGGCCGTCCTGGCGGAGGCCGGGTTCACCATCCACCGCGCCTCACGCACCGATCCCGAGGTCGACGACCTCGAACGCGGCTTCGAGAAGGCGCTGGAGGGCGAGGACGGCCGTCCCCCCGACGTCCTGCTCTTCTACTACTCGGGGCACGGCATCGACTTCGGCGACGGGGACGTCCTTCTCGCCGCGCACGACAGCAAGGAAGCCGAGCGGGCGAGCATGTTGGACGTCGCCAAGCTCATGTCGCTCATCATCCCCGGCGCGAAAGGGCGGCCGCGGCCGCGCGAGGTCGTCGTCCTCCTCGACGCCTGCCGGTCGGGGCTGGCGGTCAACCGGTTGGGCGAGGAGGCGCGCAAGCAGAGCGACAAGGGCGCCGACCTCCCCGTGCTCACCCTGATCAGTTCCACGGACCGGACCACCGACGCGCAGGAGATGCACTTCGCCGACGCCTTCGCGGGCGCCCTGCGCAACACGCACGCCGGTGACGACGACGAGAACCTCGGCGCGTACAGACTCTTCGCGGAGCTGACCCGCCGCATGAGGGAGGGGTCCGCGAACCCCGAGGACCCCCAGTTGCCGGACTGGGTGCCCCCTCGGCGGGAGATCCGGGCCTTCCCCAATCCGCGCCACGATCCGCGTCGTCCGGTACGGCGGCCGCCCGAGGCCAACGACGACAGCGGGTGGGCCCTGTGCGGACGCGCCGAAGCCGTGCGGGACGTCACCGCCCACCTGACCGAAGCACCGTCGTCGGAGCCGGGAGCGCCGCTCCTGGTCACCGGGCGGCGGGGCTCGGGGAAGTCCGTGCTGCTCGACTGGGTCCACGTCTCCTCGTCGCGGGAGCGCCCCCTGCCGACCGGGGCGCGGGCGCCCTCCGCCGCGCCCGGCGGATGCGTCGACCTGCTGCTGGACGTCCGCGGCCGGAGTGCGGACGCCGTGGTGGCCAAGCTGGCCCGCCGCTTCGGCGTGCCCGATCAACGGGACGGCGTCGGCCTGGTGGAAGCCCTCGGCGACCGGGGGCTGCGCCTCGTCTTCGACTCCGTGGACGCGAGCCAGGAGCCCGAGCTGCTCCACAGCACGGTGCTGGCGCCCCTGGCCGCACAGCCGCGGACCCGTGTCGTCATGGCCGCCAGCGCGGTGCCGGACGGCTTCGCGGGACCGATCGTCGACCTCGACGCGGACGAGTACTTCCACGAGGCCGACGTGGTCGCGCTGGTGGAACACGTCCTCAGGAACCGCAAGGGCACGCGGTGGTCGACCGCGGACGCCCGGTCGCTGCGCGCCATCGCGCTCGCCACGGCCGCGGCGGCCGGCCGGTCCTGGCTCCGCGCCTACCTCTTCGCCGTCGACACCAGCACCCAGGATCCCGCGAACGCCAGGGTCCAGGCAGAGCGGTCCAACGCCGACCTGTTCCTGGACACGCTCGCGCGGCTCAGCCGCGGCCTGGACGACGACGATCCCCAGTGGGCCCGGGACATGCTCCTTCCGGTGGCGCTGGCCCAGGGGGACGGGCTCCCGGCCGACGGGCGGCTGTGGGCCGCCGTGGTCCGTGCGGCCGGCAGGCCCCGAGCGGACTCCGCGGCCATCAACGACGTGTGCAGAGAGGCGAGGGACTACCTCGATGTCCCGGAGGACGGCATGAACGGCCACGGATGGAGGCTCACCCGCCCTCCGACCGCCGACTACCTGGCCGGTGCCGTTGACGCGCGCACGTACCACGCGCTGTTCGTCGCGGCCATGACCGAACAGCTCCCCCTGCTGCCGTCCGGGCAGCGCGACTGGTCCGGCGCCGACCAGTACACCCGTGAACACCTCCCGCACCACGCGCGGTTGGCGGGCGTCCTGGACGAGTTCCTGGACGATCCGGAGTTCCTGCTCGCGATGGACGGCGAGACGCTGTACCGGACCCTGGGCCTGCTCCAGAGGACCACCGACGACCGGGTGGCCAACGTGCGCGCTCTCTGCCGGGAGTTGATGGGGCCGCGCTGGCGGCCCGACGGGCACACCCTGGCGCGGCTGGCCCTGCACGCCCAGGTGCGGTCCCTGGACGAACTCTCCCGGCGCGCCCGCGCGTACGCGTCGGGCTGGCAGGCCGTGGCCGTCGACTGCCGGCCGCCGTCCCGGCGTCCTAAGCCGGAGGACCGCGACCTCCCGGCGGACCGGAGCGTCAAGGCGGTGCACTGCCTCCCCGACGGCGGCGAGCTGGCGCTGACCGGCAGCAGCGTCTTCCACCGGCCGGGAGACGCCGACGACACGGCCTGGACCGCGTTCGACCCCGACCCCGAGCAGGTGCCGAGCCGCCGGGGCGTCCCGCCGCGGATCACCACGTCCTCGGTCATCGACCACAAGGGGCGGCCCGCGCTGTTCGCGGGGGACGTGAAGGGCGGGGCCTGGGTCGCGCTGCTCAACCGCGTCGGCCTGGAGATCCCGTCGCTGGACCTCCACTGCCCCCTCAACACCTGCCTCAAGGTCGGAGAGGACCTGCTGATCGCCGGGAGCGAGGGGTGGCACTGGCGCAGGGCGCGCGTCACCGGCCGGCGGATCGACAGACCGGGGCTGCGCCTGGGCGGGGCCACGGCGGCGGTGACCGCGGACGGAGTCCGGGTGGCGGCGCGCACAGCCTGGGAGGTCGTCGTGTGGGACGGCGACGGCGAACGTCTGCACACCTTCAGACCGCCGCAGCAGCGCGGCCTGGTGAAGATCACGTCCGACGCCCACGGCGTCTACACGGGAGCGGGCGACGGTTCCGTCTGGTGGTCGGACTGGAACGGCCGCACCCATCGCTGGATCACGGCCCACGCGAGCGGCGTCGGTGAACTGCGGCTGTGCACCGCGGGCCACACGCAGGTGCTGGTCAGCGCGGGTGTCCACGGCGACATCCGGATCTCGTCCCCCACCGGCTCCGATCCGGCCCGCCACTTCGACATCGGCCTCGACGTCCACGCGGTGGACCTGCACCGCGACGGCCGGATCGTCGTCGGCACCGCCGAGGGCCTGGTCCGCATCACACCATGAACAGCACCGTACGGGGAGCCGAGGAGTCGCGTGTGAGCCATGTCGAGCCCAGCCCGTCCACCGCCGCCAGGACGTCGTCCCTGACGCATGAACTGCGCATGGCGCTCCATGCGCTGGCCACGGACCTGATGGCGCCATCGGTCGACCGGGTCCGCGTCGAGTCACGGCTCCGCACGGTCATCGGCCTCGGGCACAGGTCCCTGGACAGGGAGGTCCCGCTGCCCCGGCGCCCGTTCGACTTCTCCGGCGAGAGGGAGCCGATCGGCCCCGGCGCGCTGCTGTTCGCGTACGCGGGCGAGTCCACGCGCCTGGAGGGCCTCCTGGGCGAACTGGACGCCGAGCTGCTGGCCGAACTCGACCACCTGGTGACCAGGGCCGAGCGCGTGGAGGCCGGCGGCGGCACGGTGCGGCCCGCGCCGGTCGGCGGGGCGCCACTGCTGCTGGCGCCGGTGGACGACTGGTATGTCATCGCCGGCGCGGACGTCGTGCTGGACCCCGACGACGCGGCCCTGCTCCCGTCGTCGCTGCCCGACTCGGCGGCGATCGACCGGGGCCTGCACGCGGCACGGCCCCTCGTGGCGACGGTGGGCAGGAAGCTCGTCGCCGAGGCCCGCCCCCGTGTCGACGCCCCGTACGTCCTCAGCCCCTCCACGGTCGCCCCGGACTCCGCGCCGGTGGCCGTCGCCCTGTCCTGGATCGCCGCCGAGGGCGGTCTCCCGGACCTCGGCGACCTGGGGGTGCTCGCCCTGGCGGGCATCTCGCCGGGCGGTGACTGGCTGCCGCCGGCCGTGGTCGAGCAGGCGCAGGGGGCCGCCGCCGAGGCCGGGCTCGACGTACTGTGGCGCGCCGCCGACGGTTGGCGGCTGCGGCGGGCGGGCGCCGAGGAGTCCGACGCCGAGCCGACGCTGCTGGGAGCCGCCCGCCTCCTCTGGGGGGAGCGGTGGGACCTCGCGGTGCGGCGACGGGCGGCGCGGATCCTCGACGAGGAGGAGTGGCGCATCCTCCACACGACCGCCGCCGGCGACTCCGAGCCGGGGTGGAGCGGACCGGCGGACGAGCGGCTGGTCGACTTCGAACGGTCCTCCTTCCTCGTCAAGCGGTACCACCAGCGGCCCCTGTCGCGGGTGATCCAGTCCGGGCCGCGCAACCGGGGCAAGACGGTGTGCGCCCAGCAGGTGGTGCGGAAGCTGGAGGCCGCCGGCTGGACGACCCTCGTCCTGTCTCCCGCCAGTCGCCAACTGCCCTCGGACGGCGACCTGCTGCCCGTGGTGCGCGCCGCGCTGACCGCCACCGGCGTCGACACCGCGCGCCGGAAGGTGCTCGTGGTGCTGGAGGACCTGCACGCCCTGGAGGACGGCAACGTCGGCGAGGCCCTGGAGTGCCTGGGCGAGCTGAGAGTGGGCGTGCTCGCCCTGACCCGTTACGTCGACGGGGCCGCCCATCGTTGGGAGAGCCACGGGGTGACCGCCTACGTCACCCTGGTGCCGCCCCACGGGGTCCCCGACCTGGCCCGGCGGATGATCCGGCAGGCGCCCGGCGCGTTCAAGGTCCGCGCCGACGACACGGCGGCCGTCGCCCTGGCCGTCGAGGCGTGCCGGGGGGACCTCGGGCTGCTGGCCGATCTGCTGCGCGAGGAACCCACCGACCAGCCGGCCTCCGCGGGGACCCTGCCGGACAAGGGGCTGGGGGCCGACCGCGTACGGGCACGGGCACAGGCGGTCTGCGAGGCCCTCGACGCCGAAGCCCGCGACGCGGTGTACCTGCTGGCCGCGGTGTCATGGCTGGACGAAGGGGTTCCGACCGCCCGGGTGCGGATCATCCCCGAGGAGACCCGCAAGGCCCTCGGCGTCGTCGTCCACCACGGCCTGGCGCGCGTCCCCAGCGCGGTCCGGGCCGAGGCGCTGATCGCCGCCGCGAGGCCCGAGGGGCTGGACGGCTTCCCCGCCCAGCTCGAACCGTACGTACGGGAGCTCTTCCGGAGCGACGACCAGCCGCGGCTCGACGCGCTGCTGCGCAAGTGCGCCGCCTACGCGCCCGAACAGCTCGCGCTGCTGCTGAGGTCCGCGTCGGTCCGCGAGGCGATCACGGACTGGGCGGCCAAGGCGCATCCGCGCAAGGCCCTGCCCGTACTGCGGCTGTGCCGCCGCAACAGCGACGCCGACTGGACCGCCGCCGCTCTTCCGGCCGTGCTCCGACGCCTGCGGGAGGTCGAGGACCTGACGGTACGCGACCTCACCTCCGGGCTCTCGGCCCTGTGGGACGACGAGTTCCGGCTGGCCGGGACGACCGAGCTGACGGACCTCGTCGCCTGGGTCGGCAGCGAAGGGGGCGGCCTGGACACGGTCCTCGGGCGGCCCTCCAGCCTCACCGACCGGTACCGGCTCGTCAGCGCCCTGCTCAAGCTGGCGGGCGAGGGCACGACGCCCACGGCGACGGTCTGCGACTGGCTCGAACAGCGCACCGACGAGCTGGCGCGCGACGCCGATCCCGCGAACCACCGGGACCTCATCGCCATCCGGCGCATGGACGACCTGATCTTCGCCTGGTCGCGGCAGGCCCAGGACGACCCTGCCGCGTCGGCGCTGCGTCCCCTGTTCAAACCCGCGCTGCTGCTCATCAAGGCCGCCCCCACCAAGGACAGGTCCCTCGCCGCCATCCTGTCCTGGATCTCGCTGCGTCTGCACTTCGACGGCACGGGCGACTGGGACCAGATCATCGAGCAGTACAAGTCCCAGCTCCAGGCCGCTCTGGCGCACTCGGACGCCATCCAGATAAGCCAGGCCCTGTACGACCTCGCGCAGAGCAACCGCGGGCTCTGCAACCGCCTCCTCAACCACCTGAAGTTCGGTCGCACCCTTGTTCCCGTGGTGAAGGCGGCGCCCCCCGCCGAGGCGGCCATCCTCATCTCGACGGTCCGGAACATCCACGGCGGCACGCTGCGGACGCTCCTGTTCCGGGAGGACCGGGACGGCAACCTGGTCGCCGACTCCGGACTCGCCCGCGAACTGGCCAAGACGGTCCGCGGCTTCGAGGACGCGCGGGGCGCCGGCATGTTGCTCAGCGCGGTCAGTCGCGTGGACGACCTCTACTGCGCCACCAAGGAGCGGTTCAGCCACCGGCTCGCGATGGAGATCGGCCAGGAGTTCGTCGAGAACGTCATGCGGCGGGAGCGGCGGCCCGCCATCGTCTACCACCTGCTGCGGGGGCTGTGGGAGGCGGGCGCGGACTTCCGGCACGCCATCGAGGACGGGGCGCTCGGGCTCGTCGTCTCCAGCATCCACACCCAGCGCGGCACGGCCCGTCCCTGGGGCCCGCGCCTGGCGATGCTGCTGATCCAGGACGAGTACTTCGGCCAGGGCTTCCTCCAGAAGCTGGCTGGGCGGCTGGACCGCAAGGTGCTGTGCGACCGGATGACCCAGACGGGGCTCGACCCGGAGAGCCTGGTGCACACCCACCGGCTGGGGCTCGCGCTCGTGCCCGACATCGGCGTGGACTACGCACGGCAGCTCGACATGGACAGGGCCGTGCGCGCTCCGCTCCTGGGCAGCGCGAGCAACGTGGCACAGAAGCTCCGGGTGATGGCCGACACCCTCCGGGCCGGCGGCCACGCCGATGCGGCCGACCTCGTCCTGGGCCCCTTCAAGGAGGAGAACCCCCAGTGGGACTGGGCCGAGCGGTTGCAGGTCGGCCGCGGAGTCGGCGCCTTCACCACCACCCTCGGCCAGCTCCGCGCCCTGGAGCCGGGCGACGCGGCAGCGGCCGTGGAGAACCTGAGCCGGCCGCACGCCGGGCAGGAGCTCTCGCACCTGCGGGAGCTCGTGCTCCGCAGCGTGGTGCATCCACCGCTCACCGCCGAGCTGCTGAGCGAGGTGGAGCGCTGCGTACCGGGACTCGGCACGTCGGAACTGGAAGCCCTGCGGGGCGGACGGCGGTGGTTGACGCTCGTCGAGGCGTTCAAGTTCGATCAGGACCCGTTGACCCAGGGCCACGTGGGGCGCGCCCTGGCCCGGCTCGGCGTGACCAACCGCACCGAGGAGACCGAGTGGATGCACACCTTGGTCACCACCCGGTGGGAGTCCACCATGCACCTCTTCGCCAGCCCGCGTGCGGTCACCGAGATGTTGACGCTCGCCCACATGTGGGAGCCGCAGTGGGGCGAGCAACTGGCCGCCAGCGTCAACGTCAACCGGCTGGTCAAGCGGCTCCGCCTCGCTCTCCGGTCGGATCTGCAGGAGGTCCCCGGCCTGCTGCGGGCCTTGTGGCTGACCGGTGGGACCGATGCGTTCGACGAGGTCCTCGGCCTCGTGCTCGGGCTGCCCGTCGACGTCCTGGCGAACGCGCTGGGGCTCCACCGGGCGGGCAGTCTGCTGAGGGTGGCGCACGTCGCGAACAGATCCGCCGACTCGCTGGCCCAGGCGGTGGGGCGGCTCGTGGAGCAGGTGGCGGGCCGCCGCCTGGTGGTGGACGCGGAGGCGCACTGGAGCGGCATCGGGTGGGCGGCCCAGGCGCTGCACGAGTACTCCGGCCGGCGCCTCCTCCCGGACGTGGTCCCGGCGTTGCGGCCCAACACCGTGGCGCATCCGGCCGCGGTGGCCTGGGCGTCCGCGTGGCTGCCGCGGTCGGACTGGTCGACCGCGACGGTCGCGGAGGCCGTGGACTCCTACGAGAGGTCCGGCGCCCGGCACCGGCGTCCCGGCGAGACCTGCCGCGTCCTGATCGCGGCCGCGCGAGCCGGCCTGCTGCCGGCCTCCGGCCCGCTCGCCCCCCACTGGCACTCGGCCACCGGGGCGAGCCCCGAGCTCGTCACGCTGTTGACCCGCGAGGCGGCCTCCTCCCCCGTTCTGCGCGACCACTTCGCGAGCCCGCAGACCGCTCGGCGCATGGGGGAGATGATCGGGCCCGAGTTGTCCCACCATCTCTGCGAAGCCGAACTGCGCTCCGCCGTGCAGCGGCTCTGTCCGCAGCCGCCGCCCTCCGACGCGACCGCGGACGCCGCACTCGACCTGTAGCGCGCAAGGGGCCGTCCGTGGGGGACCGGGGTCGGGCGGCGCCACGGGCACGCGGGGCCCGGATCCTCACCGCCGGTGCGCGGTGGTGAGGAAGTCCAGGACCAGGGGGCCGGCGTGGCTGCGGCACTCCTCGAAGTAGGCGTGCCGGCCATGGGGGATCAGGTGCAGGCGGGCGCCGGGGATGCGGTCGGCGAGCAGGGGGGCGTTGGCGGCGGGGTTGAGCAGGTCGTCGCTGCCGTGGACGACCAGGGTGGGGGCGCTGATGTCCGGCAGGAGGTCCCAGGCGTCGTGCTGGTCGCTGGCCACGAGGTGGTGGCGCCGGGCGTGGGCGGGAATGCGGGGGTCGCCGAGGGTGTGGTGCGGGCCGGGATGCGAGGCGAGCCACCGAGGGGTGTACATCAGCTCCAGCAGGGCCTGTCGCGCGGCTTCGGGCCGGGACTGCGCCAGGGCTCGGCGGACGTCGTTGCTCCGCTCGACGCCGTGCGGGCCGCCGGGCGAGGTGCAGCCGAGAACGAGGGCGCCCACCCGGTGAGGGTGGCGGGCCGCGATCTGCTGGGCCACACGTCCGCCCATGGACGTGCCGTAGACGTCGGCCCGGTCGACGCCGAGTTCGTCGAGGACCGCGATGACGTCGCGGGCGAACAGCTCGGTGCTGTACGGGGTGTCGGGCTTGTCGCTGTCACCGGTGCCGCGGTAGTCGAGCGTGAGGGTGCTGCGAGCGGAGTGGAAGTCGGCCCGGACCGCGTCCCACCAGTGGTGGTTGTTGGCCTGGCCCGCCAGCAGGACCAGCGGCGCCCCCTCCCCCCGGAGCTGGTAGGCGATGCGGGTTCCGTCCGGCGTCGTGGCGTGCGTCATCGCCTTCCCCGCTTCCGTGCCGTCGGGCGGAGCGCCCGCGCGGCTGCGGGCATGAGCGGACGGCGACGCCGGGGCGAACGCTTCGGCGTGCTCCGCCGCCGGTCGTACCGGGCGCCCCCGTCACGGCCGGCGCCCGGGGCGGCGGGCGCCTCGGGCGGCCGGATGCAGGAAGGGATACCGGCCCGGCCCTCAGACATCCAGGGCCACCGCGGCGCCCAGTCCCACCAGGACGACGCCGGTGGTCACGTTGAGTCCCCGAAGGACGGTCGGCCGCGACACCAGGTCGCGCCCCCGGCCGACGGCCCAGGTGAGCAACATGTACCAGGAGGCGCTGACGAGCGCCCACAGGGCCCCCAGGGCGACGGTCGACAGGAACACCGGCCCCTTCTCGGTCACGAACTGGGGCAGCACCGAGACGGCGAACACACCCGCCTTGGGGTTGCCGAGGTTGGTGCTCAGGCCGGTGATGTACCCGCTCACGAAGCCGGTGCGGTGCTCGCCCTCGGCAGGGGCGGGGGCGGCGACGGTGGTGAGCGCGCTCCGCAGGGTCTTCACCCCGAGGAAGATCAGCACGACGCCTCCCGCGATCCGCAGCATCGCGTACGCGGTGGGGCTGGCGAGCAGGACGGCGGACAGCCCGGCCGCGGCGGCCGTGGACCACAGCAGGAAGCCGCTGGCATTGCCCGCGAGCGTGCCCTGGAGGGTGCGTTGGCCGCCTTCCAGAACCTGTCTGATCATCAGGGCGGCACTCGCGCCTGGCAGCATCGCCAGCAGTAAGGTGGTGGCGATGAAAACGGGCACATGCGTGGGCATGGGAAAAGGACCCCTTCCGAGGATTGCGGCCGGCGGGTGTGGCTCCAGGCTTCCTGTCCGATGCCCCTAAGAGAAGTTAGGAAAGGAGGGTGCAGCGTTAGGATTAGTGAATGGTGGTGGATCCGGGACAGTTACGCCTTCTCGCGTTGATCGAGCGGCACGGCTCCCTGACCGCGGCCGCTCACGCACTCCACCTGACCCCCGCGGCGGTCACCCAGCAGGTGGCCAAGGTCGAGCGCGACTGGCAGGTGCCCCTGGTCATCCGCGGCCCCCGCGGAGCAACGCTCACCGCGGCCGGCGCACTGCTCGCCTCCCACGGCCGGACGGTGGAGGAGGCGTTGGACAGGGCCGAGGCGGAGCTGGCCGCACTGCTCGGCCGCCTCTCGCTCCGGCTGCGGATCGGGACGTTCCAGGCGGCCGCCCTGCACCTGCTGCCACCGGCCCTGACGACTCTACGACACCGCCACCCGGACGCCGACGTGTCCGTCATCGACGTGGTGTCCGGACGGGGAGCGGACGAGATCAGCGCGGGGCGCCTGGACGTCGCCATCGTCGCGTCCTGGGGCACGCCGCTGACGCCGCCCCCACACCTGCGGGCCCACTCGCTCCTGTCGGACCCCATGGTCGTGGTTCTCCCCGACGACCATCCGCTGGCCACGGGACAGCCCGCGGACACCGAACTGCGCCTGGAACAACTGCGCGACGAGTCGTGGGTCTCCATCCTGGCCGGCCATGCCGCCCGCGAACAGTTCCACGACGCCGCCCGCGAGGCCGGTTTCACTCCCACCGTGCGGTTCGAGACCGAGTCCTACGACGTGGCCCAGGCCCTTGTCAGCACAGGCATCGCAGTGGCCCTGGTCTCGCGCCTGGCCCTGACCCGGGCGCCGGGCACCACCCATCGCGAACTGGCCCACCCCAGGCCCTACCGCCATCTCTACGCCGTGACCAAGACCGACGCCGGCCTCATACCCCTCGCGGACATGCTCATCGACCTCCTCCGTGATGTCGCCCGCGACATCTCCGCCACCTGGGAGGCTCCCCCGCGAGAGGAATGACCTTTCTCGAACGCACCGTACGGAGCCCGAAAACCCTCGGTTCCGCAGCGGCACCGCTTGGTCCGGAGCAGTAGAGCGCGTTTGCTGATCCGACATAGGAGCTGACCGGATTTCGCTTCATCCAATGATCTTTTCTCAGACGGACCGCGGGGTCCGCTCCGGTCCCGCAGGGCATTTCCCGTTCCCGGTCGGTGGTGCGTGGACGAGCATGGAACGCAGGCGCACTTCGTCGTGCCGTGCGGCCCGTCGGAAGATCGCCCGCTCGACCCGGCCGGAATCCGCCCAAGGGGCCCGGATCTCGATCAGTTCGGTGGCGAGGGTGCCGTTCACCGCCCCGGCCGTCCCCATGGCCGTACGGGTCCGCGACCGACCCCACGGGGGCCGATACCGGTGAGCCAGTCGGCGTCCGCGCCGAACGGGCGGCTCAGGTCGGCCGTTCTTCGGGCGCGGCCCCGCACAGGATCAAGGGGCCGACCGATGCCCTCAGCGGAGGTCATCGGAATTTCTGGCCATATTCCAGGGGCGAGGTTTGGCACCCATTTCTTTACGTTTCCATGACCGGACTGCTCCGTGTAAGACCATTGCCACGGAATGTGGCCCAAGGGTTGACAGGTTCAACTCACGATCAGGTAACGTCTTCATGGTCGAGCGGAGACTGGGCTTGAAATGGACAGGGACGGACGGGAGCCGGGAGTGCCATCAACATATACACGCGACGGTGATACCGCTCGATTCGGCCGAGCGAGCACACCGACGCCCCTGTTCGCCCCTCGGGTGACATCGACTGAAAGGACTTTCAGCTTTCCGGCTCACTGTCCCGCAGGCTGACGCAACGCCCGGAACGGAGACGGAGGGAAGCTCCAGCAGCGGCCTCGCGCCGGTCTCCTCCGAGTCGGCGAGCAGCCATCCCCCTCCGGACCAGGAAGGTTCGTCCCCCTTCCCCTCCCCCGTCGTGGAGCCAACCGAGGCAACACGCGCACCATGGAGCCCTCCAGAGAACCGCCGGTGCTCAGTTCGTGCGGCATCCGGCCCTCAAGCAAGGCGCCGTCGAGGAAGTCGAGGTTCCCGGCACCGGCACCCGGGAAGCGACTGCGCAAGCGGCTCGACAAGAACATCCACCTGGCCCGTACCGCACTGCACGATTTTTGGTTCACCTGCTGGACCCGCAACGCCCTTGTCCCCCTCCTAAGCAGCGGCGAGCACAAGACCATGACGCAGTGGCGCAGGAACATGGAACCATCGCCGCGCCGTGCGTCCACCTCCATGCACCAAAGGGTTCCGGTCTCCCGAGGACGGGCGCCCCGACCGGCACATCGGGGACGAGTGCGAACGGCGCTTCTCCTCGCTCCTCAAGGCGCGGAGAAATGCGATCCCTGACGCCGAACGCATCTGCCACGCCAGGAAAAGTGCGGAGTTCACACTGACTCGGGAGCAGTTCCCATCACGCACGAGCATGAGCGGACGTATGCCCCCCTCGAACGCCGCGACCACCAGGCCGAGACACCCGGCTACCGGGTGACCTGGTGGGGATCCACGCTTCTCCGGACTTTCATCAGGCGGCGGAAGGTACTGCGGTGGCCATGACCGACGGACTCGTCACCGAGCGACTGGCCGTATGCGTCGTGGCGTCGGAGCGGACGCACGAGTTGGAGGCGCCCCGGACCTGTCGTAGCCATCCTCACCACCCCGTGATTCCGGGCCGTTTCGCGTTCTTCGACAAACCGCCGGGGCGTGGACGGGCAGGTCGGACCGTCGCGTCCCGGCCGAACCGGCAACCGGGCGACGAAGGCGATGAGGCCGGACTCGTGATGTCGTCCAGGTCCACCGGGGGTTGACCAGCGGCCGGGGCGGCACCGCGATCGCCGGCCGGCGCCGATCGGGGTGACCAGGGCGAGATCCCACCGGACGTGGTGGGCGCCGACCCTGCACAGCATCAGCAGCGCCCGGGGGCCGTGCGATGGCAGCCCCTGGACGTTTTTTCTCATGCCCTTCGCAAGAAGCAAGGAGGAGGAAAGACGTGGAAGAGCCGCCGGCAGCAAAACTCACCTACCGCGAGTTAGGTGTACTCAGCCTGCTGGCACGGGGG